>NZ_JBWKOU010000013.1:0-171335 GCF_059416245.1 Curvibacter sp. GW821-FHT09D12
TCCAGGCCTGCCTGCGCAGGGCTGGACAGGGCGAAGAGCGTCCGCGTCTCGCGGCCGCACGTGGGAGTGACACGAAGGGCACGACCGTGGGGGCCACATCAGCCCGCCGCCGGGCCGCCCCAAGGCGGGCTGGGCCCCCTCGGGGGGCAGCGACCACACGCAGTGAGGGAGCGTGGGGGCCAGTCACCCTCCAGCAAAGCGAATCTGATTGCTGCCGGCGCGCTTGGCCGCGTACATGGCGGTGTCGGCCCGAGCCAGCAGGTGGTCACGGTCGCGGGCATGTTCAGGGAACAAGGCCAGACCGGCACTGGCGCTGATGCGGATCTCCTGGTCGCCCAGCGAGTAAGGCTGGGCCAGCAGGTCGATCAGCTTGCGGGCCAGCTCGGCCGCCACGTCACGGCTCGCGACATCGAACATCACCAGCACAAATTCATCGCCCCCGATGCGGGCCAGGATGTCGGCCTGGCGCACGCCACTGCGCAGGCGGGTGGCAATGGCCTGCAGCAGGCGGTCCCCCATCTCATGACCCAGGTGGTCGTTGACGGGCTTGAATCCATCCAGATCGAGAAACATCACGGCCAGGCGCCGATCCTGACGCTGGGCCAGGGCCAGCAACTGGGCCAGGCGATCCATCAGGCTGCGCCGGTTGGGCAGGCCAGTGAGTGCATCGTGATGAGCCAGGTGCTCCATGCGGCGCTCGCTTTCCTGCAGCTTGTCCAGCAGGTAATTGAAGCCCACCACCATTTCGCCCACCTCGTCCCGGCGCACCACAGGCAGCGGGGCCAGGGGCTCCAGCCGATCGGCCATGCGGTGCATGCGCCGGGCGCTGTCGATCAGGGGCAGAAACTGGCGGCGCAGTACAAAAGCCAGCCCCACCACCACCACCGAGGCAATCACCAGGCTGGAGCGCAAAGCCAGCTTCTGCACGGCCCCCATCGCCTCAAAGGCCACTTCGGCCGGAATGCCTGCCACCACGAACCAACCGGCCGAGGGCACGCTGGCCACACCAACAATCTCTTCGCCACCGCGGGCGTTGGTGGTCACGCCTGCGCCACGCCAGCCCGTCATGGCCCGGTCGTGCAGCGGATCGACGCCTGCCGTGGGGGTGCGTTGCAGGCGCCACTCGGGCGCCGAGGCCGCCACAACCATCTGCTCAGCCGGAGAAATCAACCAGAAATCAGCCCCTTTGTCGGTCCGGGGGCGCTGCAGCAGGTCCAGGAACCCCGGGGCGTCCAATTCCGTGACGCCGGCCAGCACGGCCAGCAGGTGCCCGCGCGGGTCTTGCACCGGCACGGCCATCAACAGCTCGGCCACGCCGGAGGCCTCCGAGACCCGGGGCCGCGCCATGACAAAGCCAGGTTGTTGCACCAGGCGCTTGAACCACTCGGTTTCATGGAAGGGACTGGAGCGCTGCCGCGGGCGCGGCGGAAAATCGGCCCAGGCGCCATGCCCATCAGGGCGCACCAGAATGAACCCATGTGAGAACAGGGGTGCCAGCGTCTGGCGCTGCGCCAGCCAGGCCTGCAAAGCCTCGGGCTGCCCGAGCAGGGCCGGCGGCAACTCGATGGCCACCCGCTCCAGCAGGGCACGCCGGGCGCGCACCTTGGCATCGACGTCTTCGGCCACGTAGTTGGCCAACGTGGTCTGCTGGCCCATCACCACGTCTTGCAGACTGCCACGCACCACCATGGGCAGCAAGGTCATGCGCATGATCAGGCCCAAGGCCACGGTGGCGATGCTGATGCCAATCAAACGGGTGGCCAGGCTATTGGCAAATCGGCGAAAAGCCATCCAGAGGTTCCTGCTGCGGATTAACGGCGGTGCAATCCCGTCGCGTGTCCAAAATCTCGCAGGGGCCGGGGAAGACCTTGAACACGTTCTGAGTGAGTGGCTGTCAGTATACGGAGTCACGACCGCTCGTCGGCCTCAAGTGCAGCTTTCCAGGAAGGCGGCAATCAAGCGCGCACCGCGTCTGTCGCGCAGGCAATACAGATACTCGACCAGGCTGGGCACCTCGTCCTCAAACGGCAGCACCACCAGTTCGGGATGGGCGCTGGCCTCGTGGCGAGCAAACACACTCACCCCCATGCGCCGGATCACGGCCTCGCGGATGGCTTCGCGGCTGGCGATCTCCAGGCTGCGGCCCACCGCCACCCCGGCCCGGGCCAGGGTGGCCTCGGTGAGCTGGCGGGTGGTCGAGCCGCGCTCGCGCACGATCAGCTCGCAGCCGGCCAGGTCGCTCAGGCGCAGGGCCCGCCGCGCCGCCAGCGGGTGGCTGCGGTGCAGCAGCAGCACCAGGGGGTCGGTGCCCAGGGTGAGCCGATGCAGGCGTGCATCGGTTTCCAGGTGGGACGAGGTGGCCAGGTCCACCTGGAAAGCCAGCAGGGCATCCACCATCTGGCGCGAATTGCCCGCCCCCAGGCTCAGATCGACCAGGGGGTAGCGCTGGCGAAAGCGCTGCACGATGTCCAGCACGTAGTACGGTGCCGTGGCCCCCAGGCGCAGGTGGCCGCGCGGCTGATCACCCGAATTTCGCAGCGCGAACTCCACCTGGATCTCTTGTTGCAGCAACTGATCCACATGGGGCAGCAGTTGCACGCCCTCGTCGCTCAGGCTCAGGCGCCCACCCTGGCGGCGGAACAGCTCCACCCCGTAATGCGCCTCCAGGGCCTTGATCTGGCTGGTGACGGTGGGCTGGCTCAGGCCCAGCTGGCGCGCCGCCTGGGTCACGCTGCCCAGGCGGGCCACGGTGAAAAAGGATTTGAGTTGGCTGACGAACATGACCCAAATCCGCCAATGGTGGCTTCAGGATTTTGCGGCTTCGTGACACCGGCGTTTCACACAGGCTGCCTAAATTAGCGGCCAGAGCCCCGGCTGGCGGGCTCCACCCCCGGTCAGGCGACGTTCGCGCCGCCCCCTCGCAACGACTCTGCAACGACTTTTCAGGACACACACCATGCGCACCACCTTCTCCACCTGGGCTCGCCGAATGGGCCTTCAACTGGGCCTGTTCGGCACCGTGCTGGCCACCGCCCTGGCCGCCTCGCCCGCCCTGGCCAAGACCGAGTTGCTGGTCTACACCGCCCTGGAAGCCGACCAGATCAAGGCCTACAAGAGCGCCTTCGAGCAGGACCACCCCGAGATCGAACTGAAGTTCGTGCGCGACAGCACCGGCATCGTGACCGCCCGCCTGCTGGCCGAAAAGGCCAACCCGCAGGCCGACGTGGTGTGGGGCCTGGCCGCCACCTCGCTGATGCTGCTGGACAAAGAAAACATGCTGCAGCCCTACGCCCCCAAGGGCCTGGAGGCCGTGCGCGCCAACATGCGTGACCCGCGCGCCACCCCCACCTGGGTGGGCATGGACCTGTGGTCCTCGGCCGTGTGCTTCAACACCGTGGAAGCCGCCAAGCGCAAGCTGCCCACCCCCACCAGCTGGGCCGATCTGACCAAGCCCGAGTTCAAGGGCACGCTGACCATGCCGCATCCGGCCTCCAGCGGCACCGGCTTTCTGATGGTGTCGGCCTGGCTGCAGGTGATGGGCGAGGACAAGGGCTGGGCCTTCATGGATGCGCTGCACCAGAACATGGGCGTGTACACCCACAGCGGCTCCAAGCCCTGCCGCCAGGCCGGTGCCGGCGAGTTCCCGGTGGGCCTGAGCTTCGAATACCGCGCCAACAAGACCAAGAAGGACGGGGCCCCGATCGACATCATCTTCCCCAAGGAAGGCCTGGGTTGGGACGTGGAAGCCACCGGCGTGATGAAGACCACCAAGAAGCTCGAAGCCGCCAAGGCCCTGGCCGACTGGTCGGTGACCAAGAAGGCCAACGAGCTGTACGCCGCCAACTTCGCCGTGCTGGCCCTGCCGCAGGTGCAGGAGCGCCTGGAGTTCGTGCCCTCTGACCTGGAAAAGATGCTGGCCAAGAACGATTTCGTCTGGGCCGCCGCCAACCGCGACCGCATCCTGACCGAATGGGCCCGCCGCTACGAAGCCAAGGCCGAGAAGAAATAAGCCCCCCTGCCTGTCAGCGATCCGAGCCCCGCATGCTGTCCATCCAACACATCACCAAGCGCTACCGCGCCCAACCCGTGCTGCGCGGCATCGCGCTGGACGTGGCCGCCGGTGAGTTCATCAGCCTGCTGGGGCCTTCGGGTTGCGGCAAGACCACCCTGCTGCGCATCCTGTGCGGCATCGAGACGCCCGACACCGGCAACCTGACCCTGCGTGGGCAGGACATCACGGCGTGGTCGGCCGCGCAGCGCCGCTTTGGGGTGGTGTTCCAGAGCTACGCCCTGTTTCCCAACCTGACGGCGGCCCAGAACGTGGCCTTCGGGCTGCAACACACCCCGCGTGCCCAGCAGGTCGAGCGGGTGGCCGAGATGCTGGCCCTGGTCGGCCTGGGCGAACAGGGCCACAAGGTCCCGGCTCAGCTCTCGGGTGGGCAGCAGCAACGTGTGGCCCTGGCCCGTGCCCTGGCGCCACGGCCCGAACTGCTGCTGCTCGACGAACCCCTGAGCGCACTCGACGCCCAGGTGCGCGGCAGCCTGCAGGCCGAGATCCGCCGCCTGCAACAACAGCTGGGCATCACCACCGTGATGGTCACGCACGACCAGGACGAGGCCCTGTCGATGGCCGACCGCGTGGTGGTGATGCACGAGGGCCGGATTGAACAGCAAGGCTCGCCCCGGCAGCTGTACGCCCGCCCCGAAACCCGCTTTGTGGCAGGCTTTGTCGGCCGCATGAACCTGCTGCCGGCCCGCGTCGTGGCCGCAGGCTGGCTGGAGGCCGGCAGCACCCGCCTGGCCTGCGACACCAGCGCCTACCGCACCGGCAGCCCGGTGCTGCTGGGCCTGCGCCCCGAGGCCGTGGTGCTGCAGGCGGCCCCCGGCGCCGACCCAGCCCAGCCCGCCAACGGCGTGCGGGCCCGCGTGCTGGAAACCCAGTTCCATGGGCCCACCGCCTTGCTGCGCCTGCACTGCGACAGCCTGCAGGCCACCCTGGACGCCCAATGGCCCACCGGGGCCGATGCCCGCCTGCCCGACTGGCTGCAGGGCGAGCTGGTGCTGAGCCTGCCCGCCCCGGCCCTGCACCTGCTGCCGCTGCCCGAATCGGTGAGGCGCGCGGCATGAGCACCCTGCCTCTGCCGCCCCCCGTGACGACGCCCCTGCCGATGGCCCCGGCATCGCCCCCACCCCCCGCCATGGTCACGCCCGAACGGCCCTGGCTCGCCGCCTTGCTGGGCGGGGCCCTGCTGTTGCTGGCCGTGGGCATCGCCCTGCCCGTGCTGGCCTTGCTGGGCATGAGCCTGTGGGGCAGCTCGGGCGAATTCGTCGGCCTGGCGCACTTTGCCGCCTACGCCCGCAGCCCCAATGTGCTGACCTCGCTGTTCAACAGCCTGTGGCTGTCGGCCCTGAGCGCCAGCGTGTGCGTGCTGCTGGCCTATGGCTATGCCTACGCCTTGACCCAGTCCTGCGTGCGCGGGGCCCGCCTGTTCCGTGCCGTGGCCCTGATCCCGCTGCTGGCGCCCTCGCTGCTGATGGCCATCAGCCTGATCTACCTGTTCGGCAACCAGGGCCTGCTCAAGGGCGCACTGCTGGGGCTGCCGGCCTATGGGCCCTTTGGCATCGTCACAGGCTCGGTGCTGTGGACTTTTCCGCACGCCCTGCTGATTCTCAGCACCGCCCTGGCCACCAGCGATGGGCGGCTGATCGAGGCCGCCACCACCCTGGGCGCCAACCGCTGGCGCGTGTTCTGCCAGGTCACCCTGCCGGGCAGCCGCTACGGTCTGATGATTTCGTGGATCGTGGTGTTCGTACTGGTGATCACCGACTTCGGCGTGCCCAAGGTCATCGGGGGCAACACCCAGGTGCTGGCCACCGACATCTACAAGCAGGTGATCGGCCAGCAGAACCTGCCCATGGGGGCGGTGGTGGCGCTGATCCTGCTGCTGCCGGCGGCCCTGGCCTTTGCCGCCGAACACCACCTGCGCGCACGCCAGAACGCCAGCCTGGGGGTGCGCTCAGTGCCCTACCAGCCTCAACCCCAGCCGGGCTTGGACCGCGCCCTGTTCGCCTACTGCAGCCTGATCGCCCTGGCCTTGCTGGGCGTTCTGGCGGTGGCCGTGTTTGCCTCGCTGGCCAATTACTGGCCCTACAACCTCACACCTTCGTTCAAGAACTATGACTTTGACATGATGGACGGCGGTGGCTGGGCCAGCTATGGCAACTCGCTGCGCATGGCTGCCGGCACGGCCGTGCTGGGCAGCGCGCTGAGCTTTCTGACCGCCTACCTGGTCGAGAAACCACGCAGCTTTGCCGGGGCCCGCCAGGTGCTCAACGCCATCGCCTCGGTGCCCATGGCCGTGCCCGGCCTTGCATTGGGCCTGGGCTACATCCTGTTCTTCAACGCCGGCTGGAACCCCTTGCATGGCCTGTATGGCAGCCTGACACTGATGAGCCTCTGCACCGTGGCGCATTGCTTCTCGGTGGCCCACATCACGCAGCTGACCGCCTTGCGCCAACTCGACCGCGAGTACGAACTGGTGGCCGAATCGCTGGGCGTGCCGTTCTGGAAAACGCTGTGGCGCGTGCACCTGCCGGTGTGCCTGCCGGCCCTGCTGCAGGTGGCGGGCTACTTTTTCGTGAGTGCCATGACCACCGTGTCGGCGGTGGTCTTCATCTACTCGCCCGAAACCACCCTGGCCTCGCTGGCCGTGCTGGCCATGGACGACGCGGGCGACATCGCCCCGGCCGCGGCCATGGCCACGCTGATCTTCATCAGCGCCGCGATGGGCCGCGCGCTGCTGGGGGCACTGGAGCGCCTGCTGGTGACGCGAACGCAGCGCTGGAGAAGCCGCTGATGACAGCTTGCCATCCCCCCGGCAGCCGCTGCGGGGCCACCGGCCCGCCCCAGACCTGACGCCCCGCTGAGCCCCCCGATGCCCGCCAAGGCCCGTCAAGGCCTGTCGAAGTGGCCGGCAGGGGCGCGCTCGCCCCAGCCCCTTGTCGCCCCCCTCCCTCAACCTTCCCAATCCCCAATGAACAACAACGAACCCTGTGATCTGCTCGTGGTGGGCGCCGGCATTGTCGGCCTGGCCCACGCCTACTGGGCCGCGCGGCGCGGCCTCAAGGTGGTGGTGGTGGAGCGCGATGCCCAGTGCATCGGCGCCTCCATCCGCAACTTCGGATTCGTCACCGTCAGCGGCCAGAAAGCCGGCGCCCATTGGCGCCGCGCCCTGCGCTCGCGTCAGGTGTGGGCCGAAGTGGCCCCCCAGGCGGGCATCGAGGTGCTGCACCAGGGCCTGTGGCTGCGCGCCCAGCGGCCCGCCTCGCAGGCGGTGCTGGAGGCCTTCATGCGCACCGAGATGGGCGAGCACTGTGAGCTGCTGAGCCCCGCCGAAGCCGCGCGGCGCCACCCGGCGCTGCAGACCGACGGCCTGCAGTCGGTGCTGTACAGCCCGCACGAGCTGCGCGTGGAGTCGCGCAGCGCGATCCCGCAGCTCACGCAGTGGCTGGCCGAGGTGCTGGGGGTTCAGTTCCGCTTCGGCGAAACCGTGCAAGCGGTGCAGACGCCCGTGGTCGAGACCTCGCGCGGCCGCTACCGGGCCGAGCGCGTGGTGGTGTGCACCAATGCCGAACTCAACGGCCTGTTCGCGCCGCAATGGACGCCGCACCAGATCCGCCTGTGCCAGTTGCAGATGCTGCGCGTGCGGCCCCAGCCCGGCTTCAGGCTGCAGGGCTCGGTGATGGGCGATCTGAGCCTGGTGCGCTACGAGGGTTACTCCGAACTGCCTGAAGCCCAGGCCGTGCGAGAGCAACTGCTGCACGAAGAGGCCCTGAGCCTGCAGCACGGCATCCACCTGATCGTGGTGCAGAGCGCCGACGGCTCGCTGGTGGTGGGCGACTCGCACCATTACGGGCCGGTGCTGCCGCCGTTCGCGCTCGAAGAGGTGGACCAGCTGATCCTGCGCCACCTGCGCGAAGCCCTGCACCTGAGCCAGGCCGAGGTGAGCGAACGCTGGGTGGGCACCTACCCATCGTCGGCCACCGAGCCCTGCATCGTGCAGGCGCCCGCCGCCCAGACCCGCCTGGTGACCGTGACCGGCGGCACCGGCGCCAGCACCGCCTTCGGCCTGGCCGAGGAAGTCTTCAACGCCTGGTGAAACCCAGCGGAACTCACAGATGAACCCCACCCCCCTCTCCCCCCTGTCCTTGCAGGCCGTCGTGTTCGACTGGGCCGGCACCGTGATCGACTTCGGCAGCCTGGCCCCCATGGACGCCTTTGTGCAACTGTTTGCGCGCTACGGCGTGCGCATCGACGTGGCCGAAGCCCGGGTGCCCATGGGCCTGGCCAAGTGGGACCACATCCACGCCCTGGGCCATGCCCCCCGCATTGCGGCCGAGTGGCTGCGCGTGCACGGCCGCCCTTTTGACGACGCCGACTGCGACACGCTGTACGAGGTCTTCACGCCCATGAACGCAGCCAGCGTGCGCGACCATGCGCAACTGATCCCGGGCGCCCTGGCCACCGTGCAGGCCCTGCGCGAACGCGGCCTGAAGATTGGCTCAACCACCGGTTACAACCGCCCCATCATGGAGGTGGTGCAGCCCCTGGCCGCCGCCCAGGGCTACATGCCCGACAACCTGGTCTGTGCGGGCGACATGGACAGTGCCCGCCCCGGCCCGCTGATGATGGTGCGCACCCTGTCCGACCTGCAGGTGTGGCCCCCGGCCGCGGTGGTCAAGGTGGACGACACCGTGCCCGGCCTGCAGGAGGGCCGGGCCATCGGTTGCTGGGTGGTGGGCCTGGCCGTCAGCGGCAACACCCTGGGTCTGACAGAAGCCCAGTGGCGCGCCACGCCCGAGCCCGAGCAGCACCGGCTGCGCGCCCAGGCCAGGGCCGAGCTGCTGGCCGGCGGGGCACACGAGGTGATCGACAGCGTCGCCGACCTGCTGCCGGTGCTGGCGACCATCGAGGCCCGGCTGGCCCGGGGCGAGCGACCCGACTGACACCCACTCGCTTGACAGCGCCCTGGCCGCCAGCGGCCCGGAGGCCCGACGGCCAGCGCCGTCACCAGCTGGCGCGGTACTGCATGCGCTCCTGCCGCCCCAGGGTGGCCGGCAGGTAGCGCCGGCGCAGGGCGGCCACCGCCTGCATGCCCTGGCGGTCCACCGCCAGATCCGGGGTCAGGCCATGAACCGGGTCCAGCAGCAGGCCATAGGCGGCGCGGGCCAGCACCAGGTCCAGGCCTGGCACATGGGCCTGCAGCAACGCACAGGCGGCGGCCGGCTCGCGGCGACACCAGGCCAGGCCCTGCCGGTAGGCCTGCAAAAAGGCCTTGAGCTCAGCCGGATGCCTTTCGGCCCAGACCTGGCGGGTGGCCCCCACCGTGCCTTGGTAGTGCGGCAAGGCATCGGCCGAACGGGCCAGCACCCGGCAGCCCTGCCGGGCCGCCAGCAGCTCGTATGGGGTGCGCAGCAGGGTGGCGGCACAACGCCCCCCCAGCAAGGCCTGGTAGCGCTGCTCGGTGCTGCCCTGCGGCTCGATGCGCAGCGAAGCCTGCGGCAGGCCGGCCCGGGCCAGCAGCTCGTACAACACCAAGGCAAAGCCGGTGTCGGGGGCGTCCACCGCCAGCACCCGGCCCCGCAGATCGTCCAGCGTGCGGATGCCGGGCGCCGCCACCAGGCTCAGAAAGCCGGCGTCGCCCCCCAGCACGATGACCGCATCGGGCTCGCCGGGCACCGGCACCTCAGCCAGATTCTGCTGGTAGGCCACCACGTTGTCGGCACTGACCAGGATCAGGGGGTAATGGCCCGCCGCAAAGCCCTCCATCATGGCCCGCGAATTGGGCGTGAGCGTGAGCTCGATCGCCAGGCCCCGAAGCTCGAAAAAGCCTTGCTCGATGGCCGCCCAAAGGGGCAGGTTCCAGCCGCCATCAAACACGCACACCGGCAAGTGCAGAACCGTGCTCATGAGCTCAGAGGGACTGCAGGTACAAGGCCAGGTCGTGCACCTGGTCCGGCGTCAGGGGGCCGGCCTCAGCCGCCATGGCGGCGCCATCGGCCCGGTCGTGGCCTTTGAACACCGCCAGTTGCAGGGCCAGGTAGCGGGCGTTCTGCCCGGCCAGCCGCGGAATGGTGCCCAGGCCCTGGGCTTGGGCACCATGGCAGGCCGCGCAGGCCAGCACACCACGGGCCGGCTCACCGCCCAGGAACAAGGCCTGCCCCCGGGCCTGTGCGGCCAGTTGGGCCGGCGAGCGGGCCTCGGCGCGGGGCGGCGCCGGTGGCTGGGCCGCGTAATAAGCCGCCAGCGCCTGCAGATCCGACTCGCGGAGCCAGGACACCACGCCCCACATGAAGCGCTGGGCGTTCAGGTTGGCACGGCTGTGATCGCGGTAGGCCTTGAGCTGCCCCAGCAGGTAGGACTCGCTCTGCCCCGCCAGGCTGGGAAACTGGCCCGAATCCGTGCGCCCCCCGGGTCCATGGCAGGTCACGCAGACCTGGCTCGCCAAAGCCGGGGCTTGCGGGGCCGGCACCGATTGCGCGCCGGCCAGGGCGCCCCAGCAGGACATGGCCAGCACACCAGCGGCCAGAAAATGCTTTTTCATGCGATGTCCTTCGATTCAGTACAAAAACCACAGCCCGAGAAACAGGGTGTTGTTGTCGGAGGGCTTGCGGCCCCGGCCGTCGATGTTGGCGCTGGCACCGTTCCACTTCAGGTACCCGGTGTACTGCAGCATCAGGCGCATCTGCGGGTTCAGGTTGTAGTCCAGCTCGGCGATGAGACTGCGGGTGTCGGGGCGATCACTGACCAACGCCCCCGTGGCACCATCGCGCACCCGGCCATACAGGCCGGCATCACGGCTGCCACGCACGTCCACATAGGCCAGTGAGGCGCCGTAGGTGCGCTCATACAGATACGAAGCCTTGAGCCGCAGGGCCTGCAGGTGGTTGTCGGAATGACTGGCCCCACCCCGGCCAAAGGTGGCCTTCAGGTTTTGCTTCTCATGCCCCAGCGAGCCCTGCAGCGAGAAGATCGACGGGTCGGAGAGGTACTGGTACTGCGCATCCAGGCCCAGATCGGTGAAGCGGTCCGTGCTGCCGTGCGGCGTGCCAGGATCGGGGTACTTGTCGACCACCAAGCCGTAGTGGCCCAGCATCAGCGAATGAGCCCCCCATTCTCGGTTCCAGGCCAGGCGCCAGTAGGGGTTGTTGTAGCCGCGCAGGCGGTTCAGGGTGTCCAGCGCCACCCCAGTGCTCAGCACCCGCCAGGTGTTCACCGCGCTGCCATAGCTGCTGAATTCGCCATACCACTGGCGGTCCCACCAGGCATAGGCCCCCAGGCCCACCACTTTCTGACCCAGGCCGCCGTCCAGCACCATGCTGCCCATGGCCTGGGGCCGAGGCAGGTTCGAGCCCGTGAAAGGGATTCCCCGCCACACCGGCGTGCTGTTCCACACATCCTGCAGGGTCGGGTTGTTGTTCAGGTTGAAGCCCAGCACCAGGTCTTTGCCCGCGAGCCTGAGGCGCTGGATGGCGCGCAGGTCGAAGTCATGGATGCCGGCATGCCCCACCGTGCCGCCATCCTGGCCGGGCACCCGGTTGTTGTTGTAGGCCCACTGGGTGTAGCCCCCCAGGTGGTCGTTGATCTTGCCGGCCGCAAACACCGAGAGTCGGTCGAACTGCAGATCCTCCTGGTGCGGCATCAGCGTGCGGCCGCCCGCATCCTGCGACTGGGCCATCTGGGTCAGCGAGGCCTGCATCATCACCGCCAGCGGCACCGCCGCCCGCTCGCCCCAGGTGTAGCCATTGAGTTTGAACTCGCGCCCGAAGGGGGTCAACTCGGGGAATGCGGTGTGGCAGGCCACGCAGTTCTCGCCGGTCTGGCGGGCAAAGGCGGGTACGGCCTGGGCAGGCGCCGCGAACAGGGCGCACAGCAGCAGGCCCCAGGTCACAACGAGAGGACGGATCAAGGCTAGGGGGCGTCTGTTT
The DNA here is from genome assembly GCF_059416245.1 of Curvibacter sp. GW821-FHT09D12. Classification (NCBI taxonomy): domain Bacteria; kingdom Pseudomonadati; phylum Pseudomonadota; class Betaproteobacteria; order Burkholderiales; family Comamonadaceae; genus Curvibacter; species Curvibacter sp. GW821-FHT09D12. Next base: position 11,989 of record NZ_JBWKOU010000013.1, read on the forward strand.
GACATGGCGGTGCTCCTGGTTGCTGCGCCGACAGCGAGACGCAAGGGCAGAGGATGCAAGCGGCGACACGGCCGCGGGCCCGCCATTTGCAATCAACCGTTTCATCGTCCCGGGCGGTGCCCGCCCCCCCACGCAGGCCAAGCGAGGGGTCACCGCCCCCTGGCCCGTGCTGAATTGGAGCGGGCGGTGACCCGCAAAGCGCACACAACGGTTTCGTGAATGGGGCCAAAAGCACAAAATGTGACTTTGCGACCGGCCTCGCCAGCACCACACAGCGCCCCAAGAAGGCAGGAGACACCATGAAGTTGAGGGTCAATGAGCAGGAGACGGAATTCGAAGCGCCACCCGACATGCCTCTGCTGTGGGTGCTGCGCGATGAGCTGGGCCTGGTCGGTACCAAGTTCGGCTGCGGCGTGGCGTCCTGCGGGGCCTGCACGGTGGAGGTCGATGGCGTGGCCATGCGTTCGTGCGTGGTTCCGGCCAGTGCGCTGGTCGGGCGCTCGGTGCGCACCATCGAGGCGCCGCCCGACCGCATCGTGGCGGCGCTGCAGGTGGCCTGGGTGCGGCACCAGACCCCCCAGTGCGGCTACTGCCAGGGCGGCATGATCCTGGCGGCGGCCTCGCTGCTGCGCCAGAACCCGGCCCCCAGCGATGCCGACATCGACCAATCCATCACCAACCTGTGCCGCTGCGGCACCTACCAACGCATCCGCGCGGCCATCCACGATGCAGCGCAAGCCCTGCAGGGAGCCCGCGCATGAGCCCCGCCATGAGCCCCACACTGAACCGCCGCCGTTTCCTGCTCACCGGCGCGGCGCTCGGTGGCGGCCTGCTGGTGGGCTGCAGCGCCCAGCGCCTGGGCGAAGGCGCCACCTTCGAGCCAGTGGACGGCCAGGTGGCCCTGAATGCCTGGGTCAAGATCACGCCCGATGACCGGGTGATCGTGGCCGCACCGCGCTCCGAGATGGGCCAGGGTGTGCACACCGGCCTGGCCCAGTTGCTGGCCGACGAACTGGACGCCCGTTGGGAGCAGGTCAGCGTCGAAGCCGCACCGCTGGCCCGCGTGTACGCCAACACCGCCTTGCTGCTGAACGTCTCGCCCCTGCTGCCCGACGATGACGGCCTGCTGGCCCGCCTGACCCGGGCCTCGTTGCAGACGGTGGGCTATGCGCTGGCCCTGCAGGTGACCGGGGGCTCATCCAGCATCCGCGATGCCTGGGAGCCCCTGCGCCTGGCTGGCGCCACGGCGCGCCAGCAACTGCTGGGCGCCGCGGCCCAGCGCTGGCAGGTGCCGCTGGCCGAGCTGACGGTGCAAGAAGGCGTGGTGCGGCATGCCGCCAGCGGCCGGGCCCTGCGCTTCGGCGAACTGGCCCAGGCTGCCGCGGCCCTGCCGGCCCCCGAAGACGTGGCGATGAAGCCCTCCGCGGCGCGCCGCCTGATCGGCCAGCCCGTGCCCCGCATCGACATCCCGGCCAAGGTCAACGGCCAGGCGCGCTTCGGCATCGACACCCGCCTGCCCGGCCTGCTGTATGGCGCGATCCGGCAGTGCCCGGTGTTCGGCGGCCGTCTGCACCCCTTCGACCTGCAGGCCGCACGGGCCCTGCCCGGTGTGAAAGACGTGATCACCCTGAACGACCAGGCCGTGGTGGTGCTGGCCGGCAACACCTGGACCGCGCAGCAGGCCGTCAACGCCCTGCCGCTGCAATGGGACGAAGGCCCCCATGCCCAGCTCGATTCGGCCGCCGTGTCGGCCCAGCTGCGAGCGGCCCTGCAGACCCCCGGCACACGCTTTCGCCACCAAGGCGACGCCGCCGCAGTGCTGGCCCAGACCCCGGCGCCGCAACGTCTGCAGGCCGAGTACGAGGTGCCCTTCCTGGCCCACGCTGCGCTGGAGCCCGTGAACTGCACCGCCCAGGTCAAGGGCGGGCGGGTCACGGTGTGGTGCGGCACCCAGGCGCCCTCGCTGGCCCAATGGCTGGCCGCCCGGGTGGCCGATGTCGATACCGATCAGGTCACCGTGCATGTGCCTTACCTGGGCGGCGGTTTCGGCCGCCGGCTCGAATCCGACATGGTGGAGCAAGCCGTGGCCGTGGCCCTGCGCACGCAGGGCGCGCCGGTCAAACTGACCTGGTCGCGCGAGGAAGACCTGCAACACGACATGTACCGCCCCGCGGCCATGGCCCGCTTCGAGGCTGCCCTGGATGAACAGGGCCACCCCCTGGCCTGGCGCAACAGCGTGGCCGCCCCCTCGATCGGCCTGTCGACCATGCAACGCCTGCTGCCCAGCCTGGCCATGGACATGCCCGACAAGAATCAGATCGAGGGCGCCTTCGAACTGCCCTACGCGGTGCCCAACCTGGAGGTGCGCCAGATGCGCTGCGCCACGCCGGTGCCGGTGGGCAGCTGGCGCAGCGTCGGCCACAGCTACAACGCCTTCTTCACCGAGTGCTTTCTCGACGAACTGGCCCATGCGGCCCGGCAGGATCCGGTGGCCTATCGACTCAGCCTGCTGGCCCGGCAGCCGCGACACCAGGCGGTGCTGAAGGCCGCGGCAGAACGCGCAGGCTGGGGCCAGCCCCGGCCGGCGGGACGTGCGCTCGGCGTGGCCCTGCATGAATCCTTCGGTTCGGTCTGCGCCCAGGTGGCCGAGGTGGCTGCCGAGGGCGGCCGGCTGCGCGTGCACCGCGTGGTGGCGGCCCTCGACTGTGGCACCGTGGTCAACCCCGACACGGTGGCCGCGCAACTGCAAAGCGCCATCGTCTACGGCCTGAGCGCGGCCCTGATGGGCGAAATCACCCTGCAGGCCGGGCGCGTGCAGCAGCGCAACTTCCCCGACTACGACGCGATCCGCCTGGCCGACATGCCGCACATCGACACCGTGCTGCTGCCCAGCCAGGCACCGCCCGGCGGCGTGGGTGAACCCGGTACGCCGCCCCTGGCGCCAGCGGTGGCCAATGCCTGGTTTGCACTGAGCGGTGAACGCCTGCGCAGGCTGCCGCTGAGACCGGCCCAACAAGTCAAGACCACCTGACAAACCCGGAGCAGCAAAGCCAGCGAACCGGGTCACAATCGCGCCATGAAAGCGCACAAGACCCTGCTGCGGCACCTGCTGCTGACCCGCTACGAATGGATCGAGCAGCGCATGCTGGCCCGCGCGGCGCGCAATGGGTATGGCGAGGTCACGGCCGCCATGAGTCGGCTGTTCACCCACCTGGGCGGGCGGCCGGTCGGGCTGTCCGAGTTGGCCCGCAGGCTCGGGGTGTCGCGCCAGGCCGTGCACCAACTGGCCCGCGAAGCAGCGGCCCTGAATCTGGTTGAATTCGTGGCCAGCGAGACCGATGGCCGGGTCAAGCTGCTGCGCTTCACCCAGCGCGGCTGGGCCATGTCGGACAGCGCGGCCGAAGAGATCGAGGCCATCGAAGCCGAGATCGCCCAGCAGATCGGCGCCCCGGCGGTGCAAACCCTGCGCGAACTGCTAGCCCAGCCCTGGAGCCCCGACGAGCGCTGACGGGCCAACCCCGGGTAAACACCCAGCGCCGATCAGGTCCGATCCATTGACAGCCCTCGGTTGAGGCTGAAGAATCGAACGTTCGTCAACAAGATTGACATTTAAAGCCCATCCACGGAGATGTCGGGCCTTGGACGGCAACGCCCCGCCCCCCACCGAGCGTTGCCGCAGGCCTAGGCAGTGACGCCGCCGATCCGGCCGCCGGCGCACGGAGCACCGCTGTGCGGGTTCAATCGGCCGGCTTGTCAGCCATGACCTCAAGGAGATAACGCCGTGTCCAGTAACGCCATGCGGGTGGCACATTTCCAACTGCCCGACGACCCCCCGCGGCTGCACCGCGACGAACGAGAGGCCCTGGAGCGCGATGCCTGGTTTGCCTCGCTGACCCCGCTGCTGCGCCACGACATCCTGCGGGTGCTGCAGATCGACCGCTACCGCGACGGCCAACCCCTGGCCGACCCGCTGGGCGGACAGCACCACCCTTGGATGGGCTGCGTGCGAGGCGCCGTTCGCATCTGCAGCGAGGCCTTCAGCGACCTGCCCCACACGCTCGACTTTGCCGGCCCGGGCCAATGGTTCAGCCTGGGGCCCGCGGGTGATGCGGCCGGCGATGACCTGGGCCCCGACGAGCCTGGGGTGTATGCCGTGGCCCACCGCGACACCACCGTGGTGCGCATCCCCCGCACCGCCATGGCCGGCCTGCTGCAGCGCCACCCCAGCTTCGGCCCTTCGCTGCTGAGCCAGTCGGCCTTGCAGACCCGGCGCCTGATGGAGCGCACCGACGACCTCAAATCACTCAGCCTGGGCCAGCGCCTGGCCAAGCAACTGGCGCTGATGGCCGGCCAGGCGGGCCCGCTCGGCGAAGGGGGCCCGGCCCGGGTGGTGCTGGACATGGCGCAGCACGAGCTGGCCAGCCTGCTCGGGGCCTCACGCCAGCGCATCAACCAGCAGCTCAAGCGGCTGGAGCAGCTCAATGCCATCCAGGTGGCCACCGGGCGCCTGCTGGTGCGGGATCACCGGATGCTGCAGCGGATCGGGGAACAAGGCTGTTGATGTGGCCCCCACGGTCGTGCACTGCGTGTCACTCCCTGCCCCCCGAGGGGGGCCGCAGCCCGCCTTGGGGCGGCCCGGCGGCGGGCTGAACTGTTAGCCCCCACGGTCGTGCACTGCGTGTCACTCCCTGCCCCCCAGGGGGGCCGCAGCCCGCCTTCGGGCGGCCGGGCGGCGGGCTGACCTCTTCGTTGCTGGCCGGCTGGAGGCCTCGCGGCCTCAACACCCAGACGCTCGCTGACGCATCGCTGCCGTCAGCCCAAAGGGCTTCTGGCCAATGCCTTACCTTGCCAGAGCCTTGAGGGCCAGTTTGATGCCTTCGCTGACGCCGACGTCGGGGGGCAGGGCCTTGAGGGCGGCGGCGGCCTCCTTGTCGTTGTAGCCGAGCGCCAGCAGGGCTTGCTGGATGTCGGCCTGGGCGTCGCTGGCGGCGGCGGGGCGCAGCAGGTCGATTTCGGCGCCGAGTTTGCCCTTGAGCTCGAGCAGCAGGCGTTCGGCCGTCTTTTTGCCGATGCCGGGCACCTTGACCAGGCGCCCCGACTCCTGCTGGGTGATGGCCTGGGCCAGCTCGTTCACGCTCATGCCCGAGAGCACGCTCAGGGCCGTGCGCGGGCCCACGCCGCTGATCTTGATCAGCTGGCGAAATGCATCGCGCTCGCCGGGCGTGCCGAAGCCATACAGAATCTGCGCGTCCTCACGCACCACGAAGTGCGTCAGCAGCGACACTTTCTCGCCCAGGCCGGGCAGGTTGTAGAAGGTGCTCATGGGCACGTCCACTTCATAACCCACGCCATGACAGTCCACCAACAGCTGCGGTGGGTTCTTGTCTGCGAGGGTTCCGGTCAATTTGCCTATCATTGCAGTCCTTGCGGCCCCGTCTCGGGGCCCTTCGGCCGGAATTATCAGCTTGATCGTCAGACACACCTTCACTCCCCACAACAACCTGCGCCTGGGCCACCTGTGCGGCGCGATGGACGAGCACCTGCGCAGCATCGAGGCGGGGTTGCAGGTCAGCATCGCGCACCGGCACGAGCAGTTCAAGGTGGACGGCCCCAAGGCCCGCGCCACCCAGGCCATGGAAGTGCTGCAGGCCTTGTATGAGATCGCCGAGCGGCCGATCCCAGCCGAGACCGTGCAGCTGATGCTGGCCGGCGACACCGCCCTGCCCGAGGCCCCGGGCGGCCAGGTGGTGCTGAGCACCCGGCGCGCCGACCTGCGTGCCCGCACCCCCACCCAGGCCATGTACCTGGACAACATCGCCACCCACGACATCACCTTCGGCATCGGCCCGGCCGGCACCGGCAAGACCTACCTGGCCGTGGCCTGCGCGGTGGACGCACTGGAGCGCAGCGCCGTGCAGCGCATCGTGCTGACCCGCCCGGCCGTGGAAGCCGGCGAGCGTCTGGGCTTTCTGCCCGGCGATCTGACGCAGAAGGTCGACCCCTACCTGCGTCCGCTGTACGACGCGCTGTACGAACTGATGGGCTACGACAAGGTACAAAAGGCCTTTGAGCGCAACGCGCTCGAAATCGCCCCGCTGGCCTTCATGCGTGGGCGCACGCTGAACAACGCCTTCGTGATCCTCGACGAGGCGCAGAACACCACGCCCGAGCAGATGAAGATGTTCCTCACCCGCATCGGCTTCGGCGCCAAGGCCGTGGTGACCGGCGACGTGAGCCAGATCGACCTGCCCAAGGGGGCGCCCAGCGGGCTGATCGATGCCGAGCGCGTGCTCAAGCGCGTCAAGGGCATTGCGGTGAGCCGCTTCACCAGTGCCGACGTGGTGCGCCACCCGCTGGTGGCCCGCATCGTGGACGCCTACGACGCCGCGGGCCGCCCCGGTACCGCCGCGCGGCGCAATGCCGATTGAGCCTGCCCCGCCCTCTCCGATGACACCCCATCCGCCCACGTCCATGTCCTTGCCTGAACTCTCGCTGTCGCTGCAATTCGCCCGCTTCCCCGACGCCGCGGCCCACCGCGCCGCCCTGCCCCGCGCCCAGGTGACGCGCTGGATCCGCCATGCCCTGCCTCAGCCGGGCGAGATCACGGTGCGCATCGTGGGCAGTGAGGAAGGGCGCGAGCTCAACCTGGCCTACCGGGGCAAGGACTACGCCACCAATGTGCTCACCTTCGACTACGCGCAAAGCCCGGTGGTGATGGCCGACCTGGTGCTGTGTGCCCCGGTGGTCGAGCGCGAGGCCCAGGAACAGAACAAGCCGCTGCAGGCCCACTACGCCCACCTGCTGGTGCATGGCACCCTGCATGCCTGCGGCTACGACCACGAAACCAACGAACGCGATGCGCTCGAGATGGAAACGCTCGAGATCCTGTTGCTGGGCGCGCTGGGCTTCCCAAACCCTTATTGACGCCCAAGGCGCATCAGGCCATCCTGAACCCGCCGCCCGCACGCCCGCGCTGGGGTCGGGTCGGCCCCGCCCCGTCCCATCCGCCCCTGGCCCACGCCGGTGCGGCTCTTTCCGCCATGTCCACCTCTGATCCCGCCAGCACCCCCCTGCCCCCGCCAGACCCGGTCACCGAGGCGGCCCCCCCGGGGCTGCTGCGCCGCCACGGTGCCGACCTGCTGGCCGGCCTGTCGGTGGCCGGCGTGCTGCTGCCCGAGGCCGTGGCCTATGCCGCCATTGCCGGGGTCGAGCCCCTTCACGCCCTGATCGCCGCGCTGGTGGGGCTTTGCGTCTACCCCTTGCTGGGCAGCAGCCGCTTCGCCATCGTGGCGCCCACCTCGTCCGCTGCAGCGGTCTTTGCCTCGGCCGTGGCCATCGGTGGTCCGGCCATGGGCTACGCCCTGGTGGGGCTGACCGGACTGATGTTCCTCACCGCCGGGCTGCTGCGCGCCGGCTTCCTGGGGGCCTTCATTTCGCGGCCGGTGTTGCGTGGCTTTGCCTGGGCCCTGGCCGTGACCATCGTGATCAAGCAGTTGCCCCACATGGCCGGCGTGGCCGGGCATGGCAGCCTGCCGCTGCCCCTGCTGTGGCAGCTGATGCAAGCCCGTGCCGAGTGGCACCAGGCCAGCCTGGCCCTGGGTTTTGGTGCGCTGGCGCTGTGGCTGACGCTGCGCCAGGTGGCCCAGCGCTGGGTCTTTGTGCCGCCGTCGCTGCTGGTGCTGGGCCTGGGCATCGCGCTGTCGGCGGGTCTGGGTCTGGGCGATCAGGGGGTGAAGCTGGTCGGCGACATCGACTGGCAGGGCCTGGGCTGGCAATGGCCCGAGCTGCGCACCGAACAATGGCTGCGGGCGGCCGAAATTGCCCCGGCGCTGCTGCTGATCCTGTTCGCCGAATCCTGGGGTTCGGTGCGTTCGCTGGCCCTGCAGCACGGCCACACAGTGCGCGCCAACCGTGAACTGATGGCGCTGGGCGCAGCCAATCTGGTGAGCGGCCTGGTGCAGGGGCTGCCCGTCGGTGCGGGCTTCTCGGCCGCCATGGCCAGCCACTCGGCCGGCGGACGCAGCCAATGGGCGGGCCTGGGCGCCGCGCTGGCACTGGCCTTGTTGCTTTGGCTGGCCCGGCCCTGGCTGGCCCTGATGCCAGTGCCGGTGCTGGCTGCGGTGGTGGCGGGCATTCTTTCGCACAACCTGTGGCCCAAGGCCATGATCGCCACCCTGCGCCTGGGCAGCGATGCCTGGCTGGCCTTGGTGGCAGGGGCTGGGGTGCTGGGTTTCGGCGTGCTGTTCGGCATGCTGTTGGCGGTGGCCCTGTCGCTGCTGCTGGCGCTGCGGCGCTTTGCCCAGCCGCTGGTGTCCGAGTTGGGCCTGCTGCCCGGCACGCGCGACTACCTGGACTGCGAACGGCACCCCGAAACCCGGGTGCAGGCCGGCATTCTGGTGATGCGGCCCGAAGAGCCGCTGTTTTTTGCCAATGCCGAGCAGGTCTTCAGCGTGGTGCGCCAGCGGGCCGAACAGCGCAACGCCCGCGTGGTGGTGCTGAGTCTGGAGATGAGCGACGATTTCGACACCACGGTGATGGAGGCCCTGGCCGAATTCGCCGCCGCCCTGCATCAGGCAGAGCGGGTGCTGCTGCTGGCCCGGGTCAAGGACAAGCCCCGCGAGGCCCTGCTGCGCCAGGGCCTGGCCGATGGTCACAACGGCCACCTGACGCTGTACTGGAGCGTGGACGACGCCATGCGTGCCGCCCAGCGCCTGCAGCCCGCCTGAATCAACTCATGCGCAAAGGGATGGTGATGGGGCCGTCGTTGACCAGGTGCACCTTCATGTCCGCCGCAAAGATGCCCGTGGCCACCTCCGTGTGCTGGGTGCGCGCTTGCTGCACCAGGTGCTCATAAAGCCGGCGGCCGTCATCGGGGGCCGCCGCCTGGGTGAAGCTGGGGCGGTTGCCACCGGTGCAATCGGCCGCCAGGGTGAACTGGCTCACGACCAGCAGCCCACCCGGCCGGCCCTGACCGTCCAGGTCCTGCACCGAACGGTTCATCTTGCCGGCCTCGTCGCTGAAGATGCGCAGCTTGAGGATTTTCTGCAGCAGGCGCTCGGCCACCGCCTCGGTGTCCCCCCGCTCGGCGCACACCAGCACCAGCAGGCCCGGCCCAATCCGGCCCACCGTCTGGCCATCCACCACCACCCAGGCCTCGCTGACACGTTGAATCACGCTGATCAAAAGCTCACCCTTTCAAGTTCATAGCTGACAAAAATTGAAAAAAGACGCGCTGTTAACATACCGTTCGTCTGAAATGTTACTGTTCGCTCTAATATTCAACACTTTCACAAGGCAGTGCCGCAGTGTGCCATTGCATGCACGGGCCTTTCTCAACGATTGAATCGATGACCAAGCCCCTCCACTCCCACGCCAGACCCCGATGGTCCGCCTTGTCGCCTTTATGGCCTGCGCTGCTGCCTTTGGCGCTGCTGATGGGCCAGGCCCGGGCACAAAACACCCCGGCGCCCGCGAGCACGACCACGCCAGCCACCAGCGCGACCGCGGCCACCGCGGCGCGCGAGCGCGCAGCCACCGTCAAGCTGGTCAATGGCCAGGTACTGGCCCGAGGCCCGCAAGGTGAACGCCCACTGAACTCGGGCGACGAAGTGGCGGCCAGCGAGCGGGTGCAGACCGGCAAGGGGGCCTCGGTCAGCCTGGTGCTGCGCGACGGCAGCACCTTGATGCTGGGCCCCGACAGTGCCCTGGACCTGAAAGAGTTCCGCTTCAACTCAACCACCAACGAAGGCAACATGGTGCTTTCGGTGGTCAAAGGCACACTGCGCATGATCACCGGCCTGATTGGCAAGACCCGCCCTGAGTCGGTGCGCATCACCACGCCGACCTCCACCATTGGCGTGCTGGGCACCGACTTCATTGTCGAAGTGAGCGAGGAGGTACAGCCATGATCGCCCGTCGCCTTGCCCTGTGCTCGCTGCTGGCCTTGACCGCGCTGGCCGGTTGCTCTACGCCGCCGCCCCCCAAGCCCCTGGTGCCACGCGTGCAGGTGGTGCTGCTGCCCCAAGAGGATGGCCGCCCCACTGGGGTGGTCGTGCAATCGGGCAACGCCAGCCAGACGCTGGTCGAGCCCTTCCAGCGCGCCAGCAGCCGGGCCAACCAGGCCCCGGTGGTCGACCGGGCCGACCCCGAACAGGTGCGCCAGACCTATGACCCCTTGTTCAAGATCGCGCCCCCGAAGCCCGTGCGCTACGTGCTGTTCTTCCAGCCTGGCGGCACGCGACTGACGGGCGAATCGCAAGCCGAGTTGCCACGCATCCAGGCCGAAACGGCCCGCTTCCCCGGGGTTGAGATCCTGGTGGTGGGTCACACCGACACCAAGGGCAACGGCGACGGCAACGACGCCCTGTCGCTGCGCCGCGCCCAGCAGGTGCGCGAACTGCTGGTGCAGCAAGGCCTGCCCGCCAACCGCATCGAAGCCGTGGGCCGCGGCGAGCGCGAGCTGGCCGTGCAGACCGGCGACGAAATGGACGAGCCACGCAACCGCCGGGTGGAGATTCAGCTGCGCTGATGCCCGGGGGCCTCAGGCGTACAGCCGGGGCCCAGCCTCACGCACGGCCTGGGCCATGACCGGCCCCACGGACTGCAGCACTGGCTGCCACACGCTGTCGTAGGCCGGCAAGGCCTCCGGCGCGAATGAGGTGTGCGGCCAGTCAGACCCCCAGACCAGGCGGGGCGCCTGGCCCGGCCCGGCATGGCGTGCCGCCAGTTTGACCACCCGCTGGATCGACGCCGACAGTGCGGCATAAGGGGCTTGCGCCCCCAAGCGGTACCAGCCGGACAACTTGACCCAGGCCCCCAGGGTCAGCAGAAGCGCCAGCGTCTGCCATGCAGGATCATCGTCCGGCAGACCTGCCTGCAGGCCGGCCAGGTGATCGAGCACGCAAGGCAGCCCGGTGCGCTTGTGCCAGGCCAGGATGGCGGGCAGATCGCTCGCCCGCGCATACCACTGCACGTGCCAGCCCAGGGCGCTCAGCCGGGGCGCCAGGGCGACCAGATCGTCCGCCCCGTTGCCCACCGGCGACACCAGATTGAAGCGCACGCCACGCACACCCAGTTGCTGCATCTGCGCCAGTTCGGCGTCGGTGACCGAGGCGTCGACCACCACCACGCCCCGGTGCCGGCCCGGCTCGTGGGCCAGGGCCTGCAGCAGCACCTGGTTGTCGCAGGCATACACGCTGGGCTGTACCAGCACCAGGTGCCCCACGCCGTGGGCCTGGGCCAGGGCTTCGATGTCTGACAAGGGCCGATGCACGGGCTGGTAATGCCCGGCGGCCACCGGCACCTCGGCATCGAACACATGGACATGGCAATCCCAGCCCGGGGCGGGCAAGCCTGCGGGCGGCGCTTGTGCCGTGGGCGGGGCAATGACCAGACTCATCGTGCTCACCCCACCGAGATCTTGCGCTCGCGCACCACCTGGGCCCACAACGCCTGCTGTTCACGGATGAAGCGGCCGGCGCTGGCCTGAGAGGCATCGGCAAACACGTCGCCGCCCAGCTGGCGCACGCGGCCCAGCACCTCGGGATCGGCCAGGGCGCGTCGGATGCCGGCCACCAGGGCCAGGCGCGTGGGTTCGGGCAGGCCGGCGGGGGCCAGCACCGGGTTCCACTCCAGCACCTCGTAGCCGGCCACGCCGGCCTGCTCCATGGTGGGGACCTCGGGCAAAGACCGCGTGCGCACACGGCTGGTCACAGCCAGGGCGCGCAGCTTGCCGGCCTGGATGTGGCCCAGCGACGAAGCCACATTGGCAAAGAACAGCGGCACCTGCCCGCCCATCACATCGTTCAGGGCCGGGCCACCGCCCCGGTAGGGCACATGCGCCAGCTGCACCCCGGCACGGGCCTCGAACAAGGCGCCGGCCAGGTGCTGGGCCGAGCCGTTGCCCGAAGACGCATAGGCCAGTTCACCGGGTTTGGCCCGGGCCAGGCGCAGCACATCGCGCACCGACTGGGCCTCGAAGCCCGGCGTGCACACCAGCACATTGGGGAAGGTGGCCAGCACCGCCAGCGGCGTGAAGGCCTTGGCGCTGTCGTAGGGCAAGCGCGGATACAGCGAAGGGTTGACGGCAAAGGACGAGGCATCGAGCAGCAGGGTGCTGCCGTCGGGCGTGGCGCGCGCCACCTGGCTGGCCGCCAACTGGCCGCTGGCCCCGGGCTTGTTGTCGACCACCACGGTCTGGCCCAGCGCCTCGGCCAGGCGCGGCGCCACGATGCGCGCCATCAGATCGGCGCCGCCACCGGCCGGGTAGGACACCACCAGGGTGATGTTGCGGCCGCCGGCAATGGTTTGACCCGCTTGTGCGCCCAGCCAGGGGGCGGCCAGCGTGGCAGCAGCGCCCAGACACAGGCGTCGGCGGGGTTGATCGATGCGGGAAATGGCTTTGTTCATGGTCTTGTCTCCTGGGTGAATGCGGGGCTGGCTCAGGTCAGGGTCACGGTGTAGTGAAAGGCATGGGCATCGCCGCGGGTGGTGCGCCACTCGACGCAGCGGCCGCTGAGGTCGTAGGCCTGGCGGGTCACGACCGCCGCAGGGTGGCCCGCGGGCAAGGCCAGCAGGCGCGCCTGGGCAGCAGCCAGCAGGCCGAAGCCGATGTCGTCCACGGCGCGCTGCACATGCACGCCGCACACCCGGGCGTACATGGGGTAGAGCAAAGCGTCCCAGTCGGCGCTGTCACCCAGGGCCAGGGGGGCAAACAGGTCCATGGGCAGCCACAGGTCTTCCAGCAGGCAGGGCTGGGCGTCGATCAGGCGCAGGCGTTGCAGGCGCAGCACCGGCTCGCCCGGAGCCAGCCCCAGGGCCCGCGCGGCCGCTGCCGAGGCCGCCACCCGCTGACGCGACACGATGCGCGAGGCCGGCACCACGCCCGCGTGCTCACCAAAGCGGAAGAAGCGCAGCATCGAGGCCCCCGCAATGCCCTGGCGCACAAAAGTGCCTTTGCCATGCACGCGCTCGATCAGGCCCTGCTCGGCCAGCAGCTCCAGGGCCCGGCGCAGGGTCCCCAGAGCCACGCCATGTTCTGCCGCCAGCAGTTGCTCGGCCGGCAAGGCACTGCCTGGCGGCCACTCACCCGCCACCACGCGGCTGCGCAGGGCTGCGGCCAGGGCGCCATAGCGACTCTGCCCCGGCACCGGCGCCGTGGCGGCGTTGGCCACGCCCCCCTGGGGCACCACTGTCAAGTGCTGTTTGTTCAATTCGGCCTCCAACTCATCTAGAGGACCAGAAGTCTAACCGAGTTTAAAAAATGGCCTCTTGCGGGTTTCGCTCATCTGTTGAGGATTGCCATCAATCTGTTCAAACCCGCCGGACTCGGGCTCAATGGCCAGTCATCGCCCCTCTGCTGAACCCCCTCATGGAACACCACGCCGACACCTTCTTTCTGCAACAGATCTGGCAGGCGGTCGAAGGCGACCCCGCGGCCCTAGCGCACGTCCGCTTCCAGGGCCAGGGCGCCCTGGCCTCGGTCTTCGAGGTCACGCCCTTGGCGGCAGCCTCGATGGCGGCGGCCGGCCTGGCCGCGGCCACCCTCGAACAGGCCTTGCACGGGCTGGACCTCACGCCGACCGTGACGGTGGACCGGCGCCTGGCCTCGATGTGGTTTGCACTGTCGGTGCGCCCCCAGGGCTGGGCCCTGCCCCCGGCCTGGGACGCCGTGGCCGGCGACTACCGCTGCGCCGACGGCTGGATCAGGCTGCACACCAATGCGCCGGCGCACCGGGCCGCAGCCTTGTCCGTGCTGGGCGTCCCCGCCGAACGCGCCGCCGTGGCCGCAGCCGTGCGGGCCTGGCCCGCCGAAGCGCTGGAAAGCGCCGTGGTGGCGCAAGGCGGCTGCGCCGCCGCCCTGCGCAGCGCCCGCCAGTGGCAGGCCCACCCGCAGGGGCAGGCCGTGCAGAGCACGCCGTTGCTGGAGCGGCAGGCCGGCCTGCCTGCGGCCACCCCGGGCTGGCAGCCGGTGCGCAGCCGCCCCTTGCAAGGCCTGCGGGTGCTCGATTTGACCCGCATCCTGGCCGGGCCGGTGGCCACCCGGCTGCTGGCGGCCCTGGGCGCCGAGGTGCTGCGCATCGACCCGCCCGGCTGGGACGAGCCCTCGCTGGCCCCCGAGGTAACGCTGGGCAAGCGCTGCGCCCGGCTGGACCTGAAAAGCCCTGACGGCCTGGCCCGATTCCACGACCTGTTGAGGGGGGCCGATGTGTTGGTGCATGGCTACCGCAGCGATGCGCTGGAGGCCCTGGGGCTGGGGGCGGCACAGCGCCAGGCCTGCCGCCCCGGACTGGTCGACGTCTCGCTCGATGCCTATGGCTTCACCGGGCCCTGGGCCCGCCGGCGCGGCTTTGACAGCCTGGTGCAGATGAGCATCGGGGTGGCCGACGCGGGACGCCCCACGCGCGACGACGACACGCCGCCGGTGCCGCTGCCGGTGCAGGCCCTGGACCATGCCACCGGCTACCTGCTGGCCTGCGCCGCCTTGCGCGGCCTCACCCGGCGCCTGCAGCAGGGCCAGGGCAGCCAATGGTGGGCCAGCCTGGCGCGCACCGGACAATTGCTGCAGGAGCGCCCCAGCGCAAACCCGGCCGCGGCCCTGGCCCCCGAAACCGAAGCCGACCTCCTGCCCACGCCCGAGGCCACCGCCTGGGGCCCGGCCCGCCGCCTGCGGCCGGCCCTGAGCATCGACGGACTGACCTTGCAACAGGCCCTGCCCGCGGGCCCCCTGGGCAGTTCGCCCGCCCGCTGGCACGATGGCGGCTGACACCATCGACACATGAGGAGCCCATGGGCTGGATCACCGCCGAACAGGCCCTGCACGTGCTGCAGGTGCGTCCGCAAACCCTGTATGCCCAGGTCAGCCGCCACGCCATCCGCAGCCGCCCCGACCCGGCCGACCCGCGGCGCAGCCTGTACCACGCGCAGGACGTGCAACAGCAGGCGGCCCGACGGGCAGGACGCCGCCGCGACCAGGCGATTGCCGCCGCCACCATCCGCTGGGGCGACCCGGTGCTGGACACCCGCTTGTCCACCGTGAACCAGGGGCGGCTTTGCTTTCGGGGGCGCGATGCGGTGGCGTGGTCAAAAAGCGCCACGCTCGAAGAGGTGGCCGAGCTGCTGTGGCAGGCCCGCCCGGCGTGGCCCCTGGCCAACGCCCCCCACCGCCCCAGCCCGGCGGCGCCCGCCCTGACCCGGGCCCTGCAGGCCTTGGCCGAACGCGCAGCCCACGACCCGGCCACCCTGGGCGCCCAAGCCGACAGCCTGGCGCCCCAGGCCGCCTCGGTGCTGATGACGGTGGCCGCAGCCCTGATCGACGATGCGCCGGCCCAAGCCCAGGGTTGCCCCCTGCATCAACGCCTGGCCCAGCAATGGGGCTGCCCCCAGGCGGCCGAGCTCATCCGTCAGGCCCTGGTGCTGCTGGCCGACCACGAGCTGAATGCCTCCACCTTTGCCACCCGGGTCACCGCCTCGACCGGGGCGGCACTGAGCGCCTGCGTGCTGAGTGGCCTGGCCACCCTGTCGGGCCCGCTGCATGGCGGCGCCGTGGCGCAGGTGCAGGCCCTGGTGGACACCACCCTGGCGCAAGGGGCCGAGGCGGCTCTGGCGCCCGCGCTGCAAAGCGGCCGCCTGTACCCGGCCTTCGGCCACCCGCTGTACCCTGACGGCGATGTACGTGCCCAGACCTTGCTGGTGAGCCTGATGGCCTCAGGCGGGCGGCTGCCACCGGGCTTTGCCGAGTTGCAGACCCTGGCCCTGCAACGCGCCGGCGAACACCCCACGGTCGACTTCGCCCTGGCCGCCCTGGCCCGGCAACACGGCTGGCCGGCCGACGGCCCCTTCACCGTGTTTGCGCTGAGCCGTTGCGTGGGCTGGCTGGCGCACGCCATCGAACAAGTGCAGCAGGGCGCGCTGATCCGCCCCCGGGCCCACTATGTGGGGCCGGCCCTGGCCAAGCTGCCCGAAACGTCAGCGCCTGACGACACCCGGCCAAGGCCGCGGCCGCCGAACCGCTGGCACCCTTGAAACAGGCCGGTGCCTTCGGGTACTCACCTTGCCAACACCACGGGACGAGAGGCACATGTTTTGCCCAAAAAAACGCGTCTCGAACGATCACCTCTCGCAAGTCCAAATGCGCCGACGGGCATGTGGTGGTGCGCCGCCAAGCCATTCAAGCCCATATTCGGTAGCGTCCGAAAGACACCGAAGCAGCGACAGAAATCATGGAGGTTGATGCATGTTGAGTGGCAGAGAGTGGGCGAATCGTTTCCCAACCAGCAAAAGCACCCAGGATCTTGGCCCAGGATTCAGACCACGGATCGAGAGGTTCATTGCCTCTCTCGAAGACGGTGGTGCACGTGTTCGAATCAACGCCACCACTCGCCCCCCGGAGCGGGCGTACCTGATGCACTATGCTTGGCGCATCGCGAGGGAGAATCTGTCTCCAGACAAGGTGCCGGACATGCCAGGTGTCGATATTCAGTGGCGCCATACGCAACCTGACGGCGATATTGACACGCTCAAGTCACGGATGGCAGCAGAACAGATGGTGCAGGCGTTTGAGATCGTCTTCAAGCCTGCACTGACCTCCAAACACACGGATGGCAAGGCCATCGACATGACGGTCACGGGCTATCTCAAAAAGTCCTTTGTCAATGCAAACCAGCAATCCGTGGAACTCAAATCGCACTCCGACCTCCACCGGCTGGGCGCCAGCTTTGGCGTTCACAAACTGATTTCCGACCCACCGCATTGGTCTGATGACGGGCGATAGGTATCCCGCCGTGGCAAGCAAAATGCAGAGCCCGCGCACCCTGATGGCGATAGCCCTGTGCTGCCTGATTCAACACGCCACGGCGCAGGCGCAGCGGTCCCAGATCGGGCTGCTCGATGCGCGCAGGCCGGAGGCAGCCGTCGCCATCCCCCCGGGCGGCGTGCCCCTCGACCCGGAACGACGGTTTGCCTTCCTGGCACTTGATTTCACTGGGGCGCCTGCCCAGCTCGCTTGCTGCGTACAACTCGCTGAATCGACGGACAGCGACTGGATGCAGCAAGACCAGGTGCTGCCTGGACAGCGAGCCCGCTTCACGCCCGCCCCACCCGACAGGGGATTCGCGGGCTTGCTGCTGCCTGTCGGCACGGTCATCGCCCGACAACGCGGGTCGACGCTGTGGCTCCGCTGGGCAGATGGAGGCCGCCCGGTGCAGGTCCGGTATTGCACCAGCGCAGAGGGCTTGCACGTCACATGGCAGGAAGAAGGTCGTCACCCAGGGCGCGGGGCCGTGCGCGCCTACTACCTCTATCTCGGCATGGAATTGGTCCCCAATTGCCCCCGGGGGCGCAGCAAGCCCCCCGCCTGAACCAGCCCCTACCAGGGCACCGTGCTGCCGTCATAGGCCCGAAAGCCGCCGTTGTCGGCCGGCCCCAGCGCCGCCAGGGTGTCCAGCATCTCGGCGGCGGCCAGCTCGGGCGGGCGCACGCGCAGGCCCTGCTTGGCAAAGGGCTGCGACAGGCCCGTGTCCACTGTGCCGGGGTGCAAGGCCACGCACACGGCCTCGCGGTTGTGGCGTCGCAGCTCGATGGCGGCGGTGCGCATCAGTTGGTTGAGGGCCGCCTTCGAGGCCCGGTAGCCGTACCAGCCGCCCAGGGCGTTGTCTTCGATGCTGCCCACGCGGGCCGACAGAAAAGCCGCCAGCACCGGGCCGCTGCGCGCCAGCAGCGGAAAGAAATGCTTGATCAGCAGGGCCGGGCCGATGGCATTGACCGCAAAGGCCTGCTGCAGGTAGGCCGCGTCGAGCTGGCGCCAACTGCGCTCGGGCCCGGCGCCCTGCTGGTGCAGAAACCCGCTGGCCACCACCAGGGTGCGCAGGCTCTGGCCCTGCTCGGCGCACTGGGCAGCCAGGGTGTGGGCCGCGGCCGCGAGGCTGGCCTCGTCCTGCAGGTCGATCAGCAGATCGTCTGCAGGGGCCCCATCGCCGCTGGAGCGGCGCACCGACACCCTGACGCCGGCCTGCGGATGGCGCACGCGCAGGCCCGCAGCCAGGGCCGCGCCCACGCCGCCTTGCCCACCCACCACCAGGGCAACAGCGCCCGGCAGGCCCAGCGCAGGCAAGGTGGGGGCGGGAGGGCTCAAGCCTCGTCGCCTTCGACCAGGCGCACCTTCACCACCTTGCCCTTGATGCGGCCGGCCGAAAGACGGCGCACCGCCTCGCGCGCAATGGCGGTATCGACCGCCACATAGGTGCTGAACTCGTTGACGTTGATCTTGCCGATCTGCTCATTGGCAAAGCCGGCCTCGCCGGTCATGGCGCCCAGCACGTCGCCCGCGCGGATCTTCTCCTTGCGCCCGCCCACGATCTGCAGGGTGGCCATGGGGGCCTTGAGCGGGCCCTTGCCGGTGGGGGTCAGGCTGTCCAGCGGCTGCCATTCGGATTCGCGGCCCTGCATCTGCTCGATGCGGCCGACATAGCCCATCTCGTCCATGCTGACCAGCGTGAGGGCCAGGCCCTCGGCGCCGGCACGCCCGGTGCGGCCGATGCGGTGCACATGCACCTCGGGATCGGGGCTGACATCGACATTGATCACGGCCTGCAGGTTGGCCACATCCAGGCCGCGGGCCGCCACGTCGGTGGCCACCAGCACCGAGCAACTGCGGTTGGCAAACTGGATCATCACCTGGTCGCGCTCACGTTGCTCCAACTCGCCATACAGGGCCAGGGCGCTGAAGCCCTGGCTTTGCAGCAGGCTGACCAGGTTGCGGCACTGCTGCTTGGTGTTGCAGAAGGCCAAGGTGGATTCAGGGCGAAAGTGGTTCAGCAGTTGGGCCACGGCCGGCAGGCGCTGGGCATTGGTGGCCTCGAAGTACAGCTGGCGGATGGTGTTGCTGTCGTGCTGGGCCTGCACCTTGACCTGTTTGGGGGCTCGCATGAATTGCGCGGCCAACTGGTCGATGCCCTCTGGATAAGTGGCCGAGAACAGCAGGGTCTGGCGCTGCGGCGGGCAGCGACGCACCACCGAGGCGATGTCTTCGAAAAAGCCCATGTCGAGCATGCGGTCGGCTTCGTCGAGCACCAGGGTGTTGACGCTGTTGAGCAGCAGGCTGCCCCGGTCCAGGTGGTCCATGATGCGGCCGGGCGTACCGACCACCACATGGGCGCCGTGCTGCAGGCTGAGCGTCTGGCCGCGCAAGGCCACGCCACCGCACAGGGTGACCACCTTGATGTTGTCGACCGAGCGCGCCAGGCGCCGGATCTCCTGCGTGACCTGGTCGGCCAGTTCGCGCGTGGGGCACAGCACCAGGGCCTGCACGTCAAGCCGGCCGGCGTCGAGCTTCTGCACCAGGGGCAGACCGAAGGCGGCCGTCTTGCCGCTGCCCGTGCTGGCCTGGGCGATCAGGTCGTGGCCAGCCAGGGTCAGGGGCAGGCTGGCGGCCTGGATGGGCGTCATGGCGGTGTAGCCGAGCTGCACCAGATTCTGCAGGGCGGCGGAGGGGAGGCCCAGGGCCTCGAAGCCCTGGGTGACCGGGGCGGAGTTCGAACTGTTCATTGGGGGATTATCCTGGCTATGGGGTTGGGGGGGGTGATTTGGCGGTCATTGCGCCCTGGCTGGGGGCTCGAATGGGGCTTGTGCTTTGTTGCACTCAACATGAGGTGGGTCTGCCGCTGCGCTCTGTTCGTTCAGCGCTTCGTTGAAGGGCGGAGGCCGGGATTGCGCCCCGGCGGGCGCCTCACTTTTTTTGCTTCGCCAAAAAAAGTAAGCAAAAAAAGGCGACCCGAAGTCAGGGCCACTTCGTGGTTCCCTGCGCTGCTCGCGCCAGGGGGGTCCCCGCTAAACTCGCTGCGCTCAAACAGACGCGGGGCCTGATCCCCCTGGCACTGCGCTGCTCGGCCCTGCCCCACGGGGCAAGCGGGATCGGGTGCGGGCGAGCTTGCGAAGGCACTGGCGAAATCAGCGAACCTTGTGCATCCAGCAGCGCTGGCGTTTAGCTGTTTGATCTGTTGGGCAGAGCATTGACGCCTCACCGCGCTGCTACGCAGCCGCGCCCTCCGATTGAAACAAACAGGCGTCGCTGCGCAGCAGCAGCCGTCGGTTCCCGATCCCACCCTCCCGTCGGGCACGGCGAGCAGCGCAGACTTGGGCGGAAAAAGGGCTCGCGTCTGTTTGAGCGCAGCGAGTTTAGCGAGACCCCGCCCAAGTTGAGCAGCGCAGCGAACCCTGCGCAGCAGGGCGTGCACGTCGGGTCGCCTTTCTTTGCTTACTTTCTTTGGCGAGACAAAGAAAGTGAGGCGCCCGCCGGGGCGCAATCCCGGCCTCCGCCCTACAACAAAGAGCAGAACTACCAGAGCGCAGCGGCACAACAGGCCCTCCAAGGAGTGGACCAACCAAAGTGCAACCACAGCCGCCGCCCTCAAACAGGGTGCAGAACGACCAGCGCGAAGCAGCGACACCCAACCCAACACCGGCACAATGCACTCATGCCGTATTTACCTCCCTTCATCGCCCCGACCCGCCATCTCAGCGCCGAATCGGCGTTGCAACAGGTGCATACCATCTACGACCAGCAGATCGCCCACCTGCGCGACAGCATGCAGCGCTTCGTGCAGGGCGAAACCCTGCCGGGCCATGTGCGGGCCTGCTACCCCTTTGTGCGCATCCACACCGAAACCGTGTCGCGCAGCATGCAGAACCCCGAGATTGCCCACCTGGCCTATGGCTTTGTGGCCGGCCCTGGTCACTTTGAAACCACCCTGACCCGGCCCGACCTTTACCACGAGTACTACCTGGAGCAGTTCACCCTGCTGCTGCAGAACCACGGCGTCGAGCTGGAGGTGGGCACCAGCAACCAGCCCATCCCGGTGCACTTCTCGTTCAGCGAGCATGACCACGTCGAGGGCCAGATGAGCGCCGAGCGCCGCCAGTTGATGCGCGACGTGTTCGACCTGCCCGATCTGGCCGCCATGGACGACGGCATTGCCAACGGCACCTGGACACCCAAGCCCGGCGAGGCCCTGCCCCTGTCGCTGTTCACCGCGCCGCGGGTGGATTACTCGCTGCACCGGCTGCGCCACTACACCGGTACCTCGCCACGCGCGTTCCAGAACTTCGTGCTGTTCACCAACTACCAGTTCTACATCGACGAGTTCGTTCGCCTGGGCCACGAAGAGATGAAGAACCCCGGCAGCGAGTACATCGCCTTCATCGAACCCGGCAACGTGGTGACACGCCGGGTGGGCCTGGGGGCTGAACCCGGCGACGAGCTGGGGGCGCCGCCGCCGCGCCTGCCGCAGATGCCGGCCTACCACCTGGTGCGGGCCGACCACAGCGGCATCACCATGGTCAACATCGGCGTGGGCCCGGCCAATGCCAAGAACATCACCGACCACATCGCCGTGCTGCGCCCGCACGCCTGGATCATGCTGGGCCACTGCGCCGGACTGCGCAACAGCCAGCAACTGGGCGACTACGTGCTGGCGCACGGCTACGTGCGCGAGGACCACGTGCTGGACGAAGAACTGCCGCTGTGGGTGCCGATCCCGGCCTTGGCCGAAATCCAGCTGGCGCTGGAGGCCGCGGTCAGCGACGTCACCCAGGTGGCCGGCCCCGACCTGAAGCGCTTCATGCGCACCGGCACCGTGGCCAGCACCGATAACCGCAACTGGGAGCTGCTGCCCGACAACCAGCCGCAGCGCCGCTTCAGCCAGAGCCGCGCCGTGGCGCTGGACATGGAAAGCGCCACCATCGCGGCCAATGGCTTCCGTTTTCGCGTGCCCTACGGCACCTTGCTGTGCGTGAGCGACAAGCCGCTGCACGGCGAGATCAAGTTGCCAGGCATGGCCAACCACTTCTACCGCGAGCGGGTGGACCAGCACCTGCGCATCGGCATCCGCGCCCTGGAGATCCTGCGCGCCGAAGGCATGGCGCGCCTGCACAGCCGCAAACTGCGCAGTTTTGCCGAGGTGGCGTTCCAGTGATGAGGCTGCCCGCTGGGGCCCTGCGACCCTGAAGCCGCCTTCTTGCGCTGGCGCAAGCGCCACCGGATCAGGGGTTTTGCGGGCGCGACAAAGCGGTCACAATGCGCCCATCCGGCCATTCACGGAGGACACCATGGGGACAAGACAAAGCACCATCGACCACCTGCTGGACCAGCTCGCCGCGGCGGGCCCGGTGTCGGTGCGCAAGATGTTCGGCGAATACTGCCTTTACCTGGCCGGCAAGCCGGTGGGCCTGGTCTGCGATGACCAACTGTTCCTCAAACCCACCGAGGCGGCGCGCCCGCTGCTCAAAAGCGCCGACGAAAAGCCCCCCTACCCTGGCGGCAAGCCCTACTTCCACATCGACCCTGACCACTGGGACGAGCGCGAATGGCTGGTCGACCTGGTGCGCACCACGGCGCTGGCCCTGCCTGAGCCCCCGCCCCGCCCCGCCCGGTCGCGGGCCAGCCGAGGCCTGACAGACAGTTCGGCTTGACCAAGCAGACCCATCGGCAGACTCAGCTGCGGCCAGCCCAGCGCCGACCGATCCCCATGAGGTCACTGAAAGCCCAGCTCCTGACCTGCCTCTGCCTGTGCCTGTGCCTGTTGGCCGCCCCGGCCCAGGCCCAGTTCGGCGGCAAGCGCGGCCTGGGCGGCTCACGTGGCAACACAGGTGGCAGTGGCCCGCGTGCCGAAGGGGGCTTTGCCGCACCCAACTCGCGCCTGAACCAGTTCACCGACCAGCTGATGGCACTGCGCCTGCAATTGCAGCTGGAAGCCGTCCAGGAAGCGGCCTGGAACGACTTCCAGCACCGGGCCGTCGACTGGGCCGCTGAGGCCTTGCGCGGCCGTTACGCCAGCACCGAGGAGGCGGCCCTGCAGGCCCTGGAGCGGCGCTGGAACGAGGCCCGACGCCGGCAAGGCCTGCTGGAGGCCCTCTTGGCCTCGGCCCGCCAGTTGGAGTCGCAACTGAACCCCGATCAGCGACGCACACTCGACCTGCAGTTGCCCGCCCTGCTGCCCTGACCTTCGCCCCCCCCTCGACAGGAGACCTGCATGCAAGCCTATCTGAATTTCGACGGCCGCTGCGCCGAAGCCTTCGCCTTTTATGCCCGTTGCCTGGGGGGCCAGATCCTCATGCAACTGCGCTACGGTGACTCGCCCACGGGCGATCCGGTGCCGGCCGAGCACCGCGACCGCATCATGCACGTCCGCCTGCAGGCCCGCGGCCTGGTGCTGATGGGCTCCGACATGCCGGCCCACATGGCCTTCGAAGGCTTCAAAGGCTTTGTGCTGTCCGTGCCGGTGAGCGACGCGGCCGAGGGCGAGCGCCTGTTCCGGGTACTTTCCGAGGGTGGCCAGGTGACCATGCCTTACAACGCCACCTTCTGGTCGCCGGGCTTCGGCATGCTGGTTGACCGCTTCGGCGTGCCCTGGATGGTCAACACCGACGCCGTACCCACGGGCGGCTGAAGCCCCCGACCGCTCCGCGCCTCTGGGGCCATTGGCCCGGAATCCCCCTACTTGACCCTACACCGGGGCAGGATTACCGTTCGACGGCCATGTTCCTATCGCGAACAACGAGGAGGCCTTGCCGTGAAGATGCTGCCCCTGCCGCGCGCCAAGGTCGAACTGGGGCATCCCCTGCCGTGGAATGTGCGCGACGCGCATGGCCGGCTGCTGCTCGGCAAGGGCCATGTGGTGACCTCCGACCTGCAGCTCGATTCCCTGCTGGAGCGCGGTGCTTTCGTCGATGTCGAAGAGATCAAGGCTGCCGCACTGACCCAGGTCCAGACCAATCGCGCCCGCGACGTGCTGGCCGCGCCGAACCTCTTCGAGCTCTGGAACCAGGCCACCCTGGTGCTCAAGCGCCTGCTCGACACGCTGGATGTGCAGGTCGGGTTTCCAGACCAGCTTGACCGTTTTTTGCATCACCTTGAGACCCTGCTGGCCAGCCACCCCGAGATCGCCTTGTACCGCTGCCTGCGCCAGGAGGGGGTGAAACTTTTCTATTACGGCTACCAGCATGCCATCCACACCGCCACCGTCTGCCTGTTGCTGGGACGCCAGCTGGGCTGGCCCGAGGCCCGTGTGCGCAGTCTGGCCAAGGCCGCCCTGACCATGAACGTCGGCATCCACGATCTGCAGGGCGAGATGGCGACACAGGACGTGCCCATGCGCGAACGCCAGCGCAGCGCCATCCAGACCCATCCGCAGAAGGCCCTGGCACTGCTGGCGCAAGCCGGGGTCAACGACCCAGACTGGCTGACCGCCGTGGCCCAACACCACGAACGCGCTGATGGCAGCGGCTACCCCCAGAAGCTGACCGAGGTGGCCGACATCGCCGTGGCCCTGCGGGTGGCCGACGTCTTCATGGCCAAGATCAGCCCGCGGGTGTTGCGGACACCGCTGAGTTCGCAGGAGGCGATCCGCCAGCTCTACCGTGAGGACAAGGGTGGGCCGATCTCGACGGCCGTGGTGAAGATCTTCGGCCTGTACCCGCCGGGCGAGTTCGTGCGCCTGGCCTCGGGCGAATACGGCCTGGTGGTCCAGCGCAGCAACCATGCCAAGACCCCCTGGGTGGCGGTGATCACCGACAGCCAGGGACGGCCAGTGCCCAAGACCGAGCGCCGGGACAGCGCTCAGCCCGCACATGCGATTATTGAGGTGCCCGCCGACCCCCGATTGATCGCCCGTCTCGCACCGGAGCGTCTCTTCGGCTACGCCTCGGCCAGCCCCGAACTGGTGGCGCGCGCAGCGGCCTTCCACCAAGGCATCGAAGAGCCCAAGGTATGAGCATGGGCTGCACGATGGCGGCCACTTGCCTGAGCACACGCTCCCTGAACTTCTCGCAGGTCGATTCCTGGATCAGGGCGCGCGAGGGGCAGGCGCAGACCTCGCCCTGATTTCTATTTTTTCAGTATCCCAAATACCATCGCATGCGGCCTGGACCAACATACCGATCGTTAGTGGCACCGGGCTGGGGGTTTTCCATTTGAAAAACAGCAAGCCCTCGGATGGGAAATATCGGGTGTAGTCAAAAGTTCCCGCCAGAACTTCGAATGGCTGGAAAAACTCGCAAGAAGCTCATCATGCCACCCGGGCCACATCGACCTACCAGTCGCCAGCACAGCCACCCCGTCCTTTGCTAGGCTGCAACGACGCCCCAGGACACTGCCATGCCCGACAGCCCGCCCCCCAGCCTCGCCACCGCCGCCCCGCACCGCCACGCCCGGACCTTGCGCTGGGACATCGGTGCCCACCGCTTCGAGCCCCATTTCCACGAGCAGTTCTTTGTGGCGGCCATCACCCAGGGGGCCTGCCACTTTCAGTGCGCCGGGCAGGCCTACACCGCACACCGGGGCGATCTGGTGGTGATCGCCCCCTTCGAGATCCACCAGGCGCTGAGCAGCGAAGGCGCCCGATACCAGGCCCTGTACCTGGCCGAGTCCGCCCTGAGGTCGGTGCCTCTTTGGCCCGAGCCCATGCCTGGGCACTGCACCCCAGCTGCGGCACCCTGCACAGCCCCAGCCGGGTCGGCCTGGCGGGGCGCCCCCGTGCTGCCGGCCCACCCCCTGGCCATGCCCTTGGCCCAGGCGCTGGACCGGCAGGACCTGGGCGCCGCCGTGCACATGGCCCGCACCGTGCTGGGCTCCGGCTCAGGCTGGGCACAGCACAGCCACCGGCCCCCCCACCCACTGCAACGACCCGAGCTGCGCGCCTGGCTGGAAGCCACCCAAAGCCAACCCACCCTGGCCCTGGGGGCCCAGGGCCTGCAACTGAGCCCGACCGCCTTCAGCCGGGCGTTCCGGCACACCTTCGGCATGCGGGCGGTGTTTTTCCGCAACCAGATGCGGCTGCAGCAGGCCGAGGACCTGCTGCTTCAAGCGATGCCGGCGGGCCAGGTGGCAGCGCACTGCGGCTATGCGGACCAGGCCCATCTGACGCGTGAACTGAAGAAGTTCCGCGGCGTGACACCGGGTCACTACCCCCGGCACTTTCAAAGTGTTGAACTGCCAGGCCTTTGAATGCCAGGCCGTTGAACGACCTGGGCATCGACCGTGCGGGCATTGAACCGCCGGGCCTTTGATGGGCCATGCCGCTGACCTGGGCGCCTGCGCCCGGCCGGCAGTCTGGCAAGAATGTTCAAGACCCGGGCCAACGGTGCTTGCAACACTCGCCCAGCCGCCCAGCCGCCCGGCCCACGGTGGGCCAGGGCACCCAAGCCCAGGGAGACACCCCATGCACACCCGACCTTCCTCCGCTGCCAGGGCCCATGCCCCGCAGCACCGGCCCCCACCGGCAAGCAACGCGGCCTGCTTGCCAGCCGCGCTGCCTGCCACCACAGCCGGGAGTGGGCCGCCCAGAACCAGGCCGCTCCACCAGCGGCTGGCCACCCTGGGCGACGACAGCGCCGAGCTGACCTGCAGCATGCACGTGGCCCGCCGCTGGGGTGGCGCCCGCGAGACTGTCGGCTGCAGCTCCTTCGAGGCCGCCCGTGAGCTGCTGCGCACCGGGCGGGCCGACGCCCTGCTGGTACCGGCCGCCTACCCTCGGCTCAACGCCTTCATCATGGACGAGGCCCTGCTGGCCAGCCAGGTGTTCATCATGCCCATTCCCGCCCTGGTGCTGGCCACCTGCACCGGGCCGATCGCGCCTCGGCTGCAGCAGCTGATCCACCATGCGGCAGTCACGCCCTTGTTGCCCGAACTGGGCCTGTGCTGGGTGCAAGCCCGGCAGGCTGACTCGAACGCCGAGGCCTGCCGTCTGCTGCTGGCCGCCCCCCAGCCCTCGGCCTGCATCACCAACGCCTTGTGCGCGACCCACTTCGGCCTGGAGGTGGTGCGCGAACTGCGTCCGAACCTGGCCATGCCCTGGATCTGCTTTGTGCCCCATCCGCCCTTGGGCTCGCGCTCAAGCCCCGGCATGGCGGAGGCCAGGCCATGAGCGGCAACAGCACCGCCGCCATCCGTCAGGCCCAGGGGGCACCGGCCCCCTTGCAGCCCTGGGCCTTGCTGGGCTTGACCTTGGGAGTGACCGCCATCGGCGTCGAAGGGCTGGTCATCTCGCCCGTGCTGGGGGATCTGGCCCACACCTTTGATGCCAGCCCGGCACAGGCCGGCTGGGCCGTCTCGGCCTATGGTCTGGCGCTGGCGGGCGCCGCCCCCATCGTGGGCCTTTGGGGCGACCGGATACCCCGCCTGACCCTGTTGCGGGCCGCCCTGGGCTTGTTCGTGCTGGCGGGCCTGCTGTGCGCACTGGCCAACAGCCTGGTCACGCTGGTGGCCGCGCGAGCCCTGTGCGGCGCGGCGGCGGGAGCCTTCCTGCCGGCCTGCTACGCCTATGTGGGCGACTGCACCGCCTTTGCCGATCGGGCCCGGGCCATGGGCCGGGTGATGGCAGGCTGGTCGCTGGCCCTGACCCTGGGCATCCCGGTCGGGGGGCTGATCGCCCAGCTGTGGGGCTGGCGACTGGCCTTTGTCGCGGTGGCGCTGCTGGCGGCCGTGGCCGCCTGGCGGGTAGGCCGCATGCCGGCCGCGCCCTTGCCTCAGCCCTTGCCTCAGCCCTTATCGCCGCCGTCCTCGCCCACCCAAGGGGCGCCATGCGCGGTCCGTTCAGGCCCGCCATCGGCACCGGGGCACGCGCCGGCCCGGCGCCCGCGGCTGGACCGTGCAGCGCTGCCGCTGCTGGCCCTGAACTTTTTCGACATGCTGAGCTTCTACGGCGTCTACACCTTTCTAGGGGTGACAGTGCAATCCCAGCTGCAGTTGGGCAGCGGAGGCTTCGCCCTCTTCGTGGCCTGCTATGGGTTGGGCCTCATGGCCAGCACGCTCAATGCCGGCGTGCTTGATCGCTTTGGCAAGACACAGGTGCTGCGCGGGGCCCTGCTGCTGCTGGCCTGCCTGCTGCTGGGCCTGGCCCCTGCCACCGCCCACCCAGCCACCCTGGCGGTCACCATGCTGTGCTGGGGGGTGCTGCAAGGCCTGGCACAGACCGGCACCGCCACGCTGGTCACCCGGGTCTCCGAACGAGCGCGCGGACTGGCCATGGCCTGCCTGAGCTGCACCACCTACCTGGCGGTCAGCCTGGGCTCATTCGGCGGGGGCTGGGTGCTGACCCACCACGGCTTTGAGGCCCTGGCCCAGGGCGCTGCGCTGTGCGCTCTGGTGGCGGGTGTGCTGCTGCAGGGCTGGGTGCAGGGCTGGGTGCGCGAGGCCACTTGAGCCCTCGGGCTCACAGCCCCAGTTCGGCGGCCTCGGCGTCGGTGAACACGCGCGAGCGCGTCAAAAACGCCTGGCCCGTGGGGCCCTCCAGCGAGAAGGTGCCCCCCGTGCCGTCGATCACGTCGATGATGAGTTGGGTGTGCTTCCAGTACTCGTACTGATTGGCCCCGATGTAGAACGGGATGCCTCCGATGTCGCCCAGGTACACATCGCCCGCGCCAATGGTCAGTTCGCCGGGCAGGTAGGCATTGGCCGCACTGTTGTCACAGCAGCCGCCCGATTGGTGAAAGAAGAAGCTGCCGTGCTCGGCGCGCAGTTGCGCGATCAGCGCCAGCGCCGCGGGCGTGGCGATCACTTTGTCGACCATGGAACACCTCCGGATCAAAAAGCAAAAGGCAAAAGGCAAAAAGCGCCCGGGCACCCGGCCAGGGCCGGGCGACGGGGCGCGTCAAAGAGAGAGAAGTTTCAATCCAGCGTCTGCCGGATCAGAAGAAGCCCAGCTTGTTCTCGCTGTAGCTGACCAACAGGTTCTTGGTCTGCTGGTAGTGGTCCAGCATCATCTTGTGGGTTTCCCGGCCAATGCCCGATTCCTTGTAGCCGCCGAAGGCCGCGTGGGCCGGGTAGGCGTGGTAGCAGTTGGTCCACACACGGCCGGCCTTGATGGCGCGGCCCATGCGGTAGGCCACGTTGCCATTGCGGCTCCACACGCCGGCGCCCAGGCCGTACAGGGTGTCGTTGGCAATGGCCAGGGCTTCGGCTTCGTCCTTGAAGGTGGTGATGGCCAGCACCGGGCCAAAGATTTCTTCCTGGAAGATGCGCATCTTGTTGTGGCCCTTGAACAGCGTGGGCTGCACGTAGTAGCCACCGGCCAGGTCACCCGACTGATGCGACTGGGCACCACCGGCCAGCACTTCAGCGCCTTCTTGCTTGCCCAGATCCAGGTACGACAGGATCTTGGTGAGCTGCTCCTTGCTGGCCTGTGCACCGATCATGGTGTCGGTGTCCAGCGGGTTGCCCTGCACGATGGCGGCCACGCGCTTGAGCACACGCTCCATGAACTTCTCGTAGATCGATTCCTGGATCAGGGCGCGCGAGGGGCAGGTGCAGACCTCGCCCTGGTTGAAGGCAAACAGCACCAGGCCTTCGATCGCCTTGTCGAGGAAGGAGTCGTCCTGGTCCATCACGTCGGCAAAGAAGACGTTGGGCGACTTGCCGCCCAGCTCCAGGGTGGCCGGGATCAGGTTGTTGGCGGCGGCCTGCGCAATCACGCGGCCGGTGCTGGTGCTGCCGGTGAAGGCGATCTTGGCGATGCGGCGGCTGCTGGCCAGCGGCATGCCGGCTTCGCGGCCGAAACCGTTGACGATGTTGAGCACGCCCGGGGGCAGCAGGTCGGCGATCAGCTCGACCAACACCAGCAGGCTGATGGGGGTGGATTCGGCGGGCTTGAGCACCACGCAGTTGCCGGCACCCAGGGCCGGAGCCAGCTTCCAGGCGGCCATCAGGATCGGGAAATTCCAGGGAATGATCTGGCCGACGACGCCCAGGGGCTCGTGCAGGTGATAGGCCACGGTGTTCTCGTCGATCTCGCTCAGGGCGCCTTCCTGGGCCCGCACGCAGCCTGCAAAGTAGCGGAAGTGGTCGACGGTCAGCGGAATGTCGGCGTTCAGGGTTTCGCGGATCGGCTTGCCGTTGTCCACGGTCTCGGCGTAGGCCAGCAGCTCGAGGTTGGCTTCGAGACGGTCGGCGATCTTGAGCAGGATGTTGGCGCGGTCGGCGGCGGGCGTCTTGCCCCACTTGTCGGCAGCCGCGTGGGCAGCGTCCAGGGCCAGTTCGATGTCTTCGGCACCCGAGCGGGCGGCCTGGGTGTAGACGGTGCCCGAGATCGGGGTGACCACGTCAAAGTACTGACCCTTGACCGGCGGCACCCATTGGCCACCGATGAAGTTGTCGTAACGGGGTTTGTAGACGATCTTGGCGCCAGCGGCGCCGGGTGCGGCGTAAATCATGCGTGTCTCCAGCTGTTGTCAGAAAAGTCGCCGGCCCATGCCTGGCGGACGTCACTGCTTCTCAAGACCTGTGCCACCGCGTACCCAGCCTGGGCCAAGGCCCTGGAAATGCCCGCCGGCCTGCGCCGCAAGCCATTGATTGGCAAGGATTTTTTTCAACAATTAAGGACAAACCCGAAGCCCTTGAAAACGGCGCGAGCCGCCTTGTCACGCGTCAAATGGCGACACCGGCGGACAGCCCGCGGACGTTGCATTGCAAGACACCTGTCCAAAAATGGAACACCCGGCCCGCGCAAACCCTGCCGGTGTCACACCGAGGGTCACACCGCCTAAACTCTGCCCCAGAGCGCGCTGCGAGCGCCCAGGAGACACATGACCATGGCGACCCCGTACCCCGTTCCCGGCCCTGTGCTGCGCGAGGCCCGGCTGCGCCTGCAACAAGGTGGCCCCCTGCCGCTGGAGGCGGTGGACGAGCGCGTGGCCCGCTCCTGGCAGCGCAGCCTCGCCGCCGGACTCACCCCGGCCAGCGGC
The DNA here is from genome assembly GCF_059416245.1 of Curvibacter sp. GW821-FHT09D12. Classification (NCBI taxonomy): domain Bacteria; kingdom Pseudomonadati; phylum Pseudomonadota; class Betaproteobacteria; order Burkholderiales; family Comamonadaceae; genus Curvibacter; species Curvibacter sp. GW821-FHT09D12. The sequence continues at coordinate 42,718 of NZ_JBWKOU010000013.1, forward strand.
ATGCACCATGTGGACCACCTGAGCGGCAGCGAGCTGCGCCAGTCGCTGGCCTGCAACATCGACCTCATCAACCACTCGCAGCCGGTGATGGAGTACCTGTTCGAACAGGTGCGCCACAGCCACAGCATGGTGGTGCTGGCCGATCGCCACGGGACCCTCATGCACACCCTGGGCGATGCCGATTTCCTGGGCAAGGCCGAACGCGTGGCCCTGCAGGCCGGCGCCTGCTGGCACGAAAGCCAGCGCGGCACCAACGCCATCGGCACGGCCCTGGCCGAAGCCTGCGGCATCGAAATCCACGGCCCTGAGCACTACCTGGAGCGCAACGATTTCCTGACCTGCGCGGCCTCGCCCATCGTCTCGGCCACCGGCGAACTGCTGGGCATCCTCGACATCTCGGGCGACCAGCGCAGCCACCACCCGCACACACTGGGCCTGGTCAACACGGCGGCGCGCATGATCGAAAACCGCCTGTTCGCCACCACCTGCCGCCAAAGCACCTGTCTGCACCTGCACCCCCAGGCCCACGGCATCGGCACCCTGGCCGAGGGCGTGGTCGCGCTGTCCGAGGACGGCTGGATCATGGGCGCCAACCGGCAGGCCCTGGCCTGGCTGGGCCTGAGCCGCCAGGACATCGGGGCCACCCCGATCGCCCGCGTGCTGGACACCCGCATCGACACCTTGCTGGCCCGTGCCGCCAGCCAGCACGACAGCCCCCTGGTACTGCACCGCAAGGACGGCTCGGTGCTGCACGCCCAGTTGCGCACCCAGCCCGGCCAACGCGTGGTCGTGCGTGCGCCGGCCCCCCGGCGCAACCCGGTCGACGTGGCCCCCCGCGAGCAGGATGCCCTGGCCGCCCTCGACACCGGTGACAGCGCCTGGCGAGCCGTCGCCGACAAAGCCCGCCGCGTGTGCGGCAAACCCATCCCCCTGTTGCTGCATGGCGAATCGGGCGTGGGCAAAGAGCTGTTCGCCCGCGCCGTGCACGACAGTTCGCCGCGCCGCCACCGCCCGTTTGTGGCCATCAACTGCGCGGCCCTGCCCGAGCACCTGATCGAATCCGAGCTGTTCGGCTACAGCCCCGGCGCCTTCACCGGCGCACGCAAGGAAGGCAGCCTGGGGCGCCTGCGCGAGGCCGACGGCGGCACCCTGTTCCTCGATGAGATCGGCGACATGCCGCTGGCCCTGCAGACCCGCCTGCTGCGCGTGCTGCAGGAGCGCCAGGTCATGCCGCTGGGCGGCGGCGCCCCGGTGGCCGTCGATTTCGCCCTGATCTGCGCCACCCACCAGCCCCTGCGCGAGGCGGCCGAGGCCGGCCGCTTCCGGGCCGACCTGTACTACCGCCTCAACGGCCTGACCCTGATCCTGCCGCCGCTGCGCCAGCGCAGCGACTTTGAAGCCCTGACCCGCAAGCTGCTGAATGAACTGGGCGGCGAACCGCCGCTGAGCATCGCCCCCGACCTGCTGCGCGCCCTGGCCGCCTACCCCTGGCCCGGCAACCTGCGCCAGTACGCCAGCGTGCTGCGCACCGCCATCGCCCTGCTCGATGCCGGCGAAACCACGGTCGACTGGCCCCACCTGCCCGACGACATGCTGGCCCTGCTGCGCCCCGCCGCCGGCGCCCAGGCGGTACCGGCATCAACCCCGACATCAACAACGACCGCCCCCACGATGGGCCCCGACCAGAAACTGGCCGACATCTCCCGCGCCGCCGTGCAGCAGGCGATCCAGAACGCCCGCGGCAACCTCTCGGCCGCTGCCCGCCAACTGGGCATCAGCCGGCAGACGCTTTATCGCAAACTGGGGTGAGGGGGCCTGAGTAACACCAGAAAACAGCTGTCATCGGAATGCTCCGGCCGACCATCGAGAGGCCGTGCAGGGTTCGAGGCAGCACCCAACAATCGTCGAATTCACGGAGGAATTCGATGATCCCACTGGACCGTTACCCCTACTTCCCGATGCTCCGGACACGGCAGGCAGAGCTCAAGGGCCTTGATCAACTGCACTCGGAACAAAAACAGGCCATGCTTCCCCTGCTGACCTTGGGGCGGTGGCCCAAAGCCACCGACTTCGCCAAGGGTGCTGAGAAAGCAGCACAAGTCATGGCCGGAGCGCCCTACTGCCTGGATCTGACCCAGGACCTCACCCACCTTCCCGATCTTCAGCAGCGCTTGCGCAGCCCGCGCCAGGGATTTAAGGCTTGGCGAGACTTCGTCAAGGATTGGCCCCAAGTCCTGCCGGTACTTCAAAACCACCCAGAGGCCTCATTGCGTGATTGGCTGCAACAGGCACGTGGGCTGGAACAGCAGGCTGGCCAGTTGGCGTTCCGAATGACGGACTTCGAGCATCATCCCCCGTTGGTCATCCAGGCCCTCAGCGCCATGGACGATCCAACACGCGCGATTGTCTTCATCGATGCCCAATTCATCCGCGCGGCGCTGCCCACGTACGTTCAAGCCACACTGCTCACGATCAACCAGCTCCGATCAGCGTTTCCGGACCTGTTGATCGTGGTCAGCTCCACCAGTTTTCCGGCCTCAGTCCTGCCATTTGCCAACCCCAGCCAAAACGCAGGAACCATCGACATTCTGGAGCGTGAATTGCACGCCCGCATCGGTGGCCATGCCGTAGCAGCCTACGGCGACCACGGATCGATCCACTCTGTGGTCTACGACGAATCGAGCGCTATGCGCTGGGCTGCCCGCGTTGACTATCCAGGGGAATTGAGCTGGGAGTTCGCTCGCAGCCCGAAAGACCACTCCCGCCAGGGCTATATCTCTGCAGCCCAGGCCATCATGGCCTCGGATCTCAGTCTGGGCACACGTGGGCTTTGGGGCGAAGACATGATTCTGCAAGCGGCTCAGGGCCATCCGTACGGTGTCGCGCCTGTGTCGTGGATCGCTGTTCGGGTCAATCTCCATCTGGCCCGGCAGTTGGCTTTGTCACAGCGACTGCTGCAAGCTGAGGATCAAACAGACGAGGATGAGTAAGGCTGTGGAACCCGTCTGGCCAGGGCTCGCTCTGGCATCGCGACGCGGCTGAGAAAGGCCTGCAGACGGGCCTCTGGGGTGAGCGGCACCGCGCCCCGCGGTAGGACATCGGTCATGGCACCTTGCTGAGCCCGCCATGGTGCCAATCGTGCTTCACGGGCCCGCAGGCTGGCCAGTACCTGAGCCCGCACCACCGCCGTGGACAGGGTCATGGCCTGGACGAGCAAGTCCTCACGGGTTCCGCGCGCAGGTCGATCATGGGATCGCAACAGGCGACGCAACTCGGACACGGGCAGAAAGCTCAACCAGCCTTCGAGCCGCGGCCCCCGCAACAAGCAGGATGGGCGCACTACCTTGAAACCCCGCTCGGCGTCCACCGTCCAGAGCCCGACCGTGGCCGCGGTCTGAGCCTGCACCGCCGTCAGGTGCCGCAAGGTGCACACCACTGTGACGCGCTCAAAAAAACGGCAATAGCTGTCGAGCTGCCCCGGCAGCCGAGTCAACCGGTCCCGGTCGCTCTTGATTTCGAAAGCCGCCAGGCGGGCCCCGACCTGAACCAGGTCAACGCGGCGCTCGAAGCGATCGATGCACAGTTCGGAGATGAGGCTGGCCGACGCTCCTTGCGGCTGACGACGCAGCCGCTCGATCAGCGCCTGACGGATCTGTGCTTCGTTCATCGCCATGGTGCCCAACCTCGCTCAGCCCCGCCTCGCCCGCTCAGCCCACCCGCGGCTTGACCTTGGAGGCGGCCAGCTTGGCGGTGGCGCGGGCCTGGTCGGTGTCGGTGCCGCGCGCCAGGGCCACGCCCATGCGGCGCTTGACAAAGCTCTCGGGCTTGCCGAACAGGCGCAGGTCGGTGCCGGGGATGGCCAGGGCCTCGTCCACGCCATCGAACACGATGCCCTGGGCCTCGACGCCGCCGTAGATCACGGCACTGGCGCCGGGGTTGCGCAGGCTGGTGTCCACCGGCAGGCCCAGGATGGCCCGGGCGTGCAGTTCGAACTCGCTCTGGTGTTGGGTGCACAGGGTGACCAGACCGGTGTCGTGCGGGCGCGGGCTGACCTCGCTGAACCAGACCTGCTCGCCCTTGACGAACAGTTCCACGCCGAACAGGCCCTGGCCGCCGAGGTTGTCGGTGACGGCCTGGGCGATCTGGCGCGATTTTTCGAGTGCGGCCGGGTGCATGGGGTGGGGTTGCCAGCTTTCCACGTAGTCGCCGCTGACCTGCACGTGGCCGATGGGGTCGCAGAAGCTGGTGACGATCTGGCCGTCGGCGCCCACCGAGCGCACGGTGAGCTGGGTGATTTCGTAGTCGAAGTCGATGAAGCCTTCGACGATCACGCGGCCGTGGCTCACGCGGCCACCGGCCATGGCGTAATCCCAGGCCTTTTGCACGTCGGCCGGGCCGTCGATCTTGCTCTGGCCCTTGCCCGAGCTGCTCATCACGGGCTTGACGATGCAGGGGTAACCAATACCCGGTTGGCCATCCGTGCCATCGATGGCCGCCTGCAACTCGGCCAGCGAGTCGCAGAATTGGTAGGGGCTGGTGGGCAGGCCCAGGGTTTCACCGGCCAGGCGGCGGATGCCCTCGCGGTCCATGGTCAGGCGGGCGGCACGGGCGGTGGGGATCACGCGCACCACACCGGCGGCCTCCAGCTCTTCCAGCATGGGGGTGGCGATGGCTTCGATCTCCGGCACCACCAGGTGCGGGCGCTCGGCTTCGATCAGGGCCTTGAGCTGGGCCGGATCACTCATGGTGATGGTGCGCGCGTGGTGGGCCACCTGCTGGCCCGGGGCGTTTTCGTAGCGGTCCACAGCAATGGTCTCGACGCCCAGGCGCTGCAGCGCGATCAGGACTTCTTTGCCAAGCTCGCCGGAGCCGAGCAGCATGACTTTGGTGGCCGAGGCCGACAGGGGGGTGCCGAGAGTGGTCATGGTTCTGGGGCGCAGTGCGCCGGTAGGTCAAGGGGTTGAAAAACAGAAACAGGGGGGCGTCAATCGGGTTGAGGCACGCTTTGGCCCATGGCCTCACCCATGCGGATGGCGCGGGCCGGGGCCCAGTCGGGGTTGAACGACAGCGTGTTCTTGGGGAACAGCATCACCACGGTGGAGCCCAGCAGGAAGCGGCCCATCTCGGCGCCCTTGGCGATCACCACCTCTTGCGTGTCGTAGCGCCATTCGCGCACCGTGCCCGGGCGCGGCGGGTTGACCACGCCATGCCACACCGTGGCCATGCTGCCCACGATGGTGGCGCCCACCAGGGTGAGCACGAAGGGGCGGCGGGCCTCGTCCTCGAACACGCAGACCACGCGCTCGTTGCGGGCGAACAGGCCGGGCACGCCACGGGCCGTGGTGGGATTGACCGAGAACAGATCGCCGGGCACGTGGATCATGCGCAGCAGCCGCCCGGTGCAGGGCATGTGGATGCGGTGGTAGTCGCGCGGGCTCAGGTAGAGCGTGGCGAACTCGCCGTCGTCGAAATGGCGCGCCAGCGCGGCATTGCCACCCACCAGGGTCTGGGTGCTGTAGGAATGCCCCTTGGCCTGGAAGATCTGGTCACGCTCGATGCGCCCGAACTGGCTGATGGCGCCATCGACCGGGCACACGTAGGCCGCATCGGCCTGGGGGCGAGCCCCCTCGCGCAAGGGCCGGGTGAAGAACTCATTGAAGCTGGCGTAATCGCTGGCCTGGCTCTGCTGGGCCTCGGACAAGTCCACGCCGTAGCGGGCCACAAAGCGACGGATGATCCAGTGCGTCAGGGCGCCGGCCCGGGCGCGGGCGACAAAGCCGGCAAACCGGGTCAGGGCCAGCTTGGGAATCAGGTACTGCGGCAGCACCGCGAGACGGTCGGACAAGGGGGCCCCTGGAAGTTGATGGAACGTAACCTGCCATTTTATTCAGCCCCGAGGACGGGTCACGGCGCAGACACGCCATCGCGCCCTGCCTGGGCCACAATGCCCCCATGCAAGAGCCCCTGTTCGAGGCCCAAGGCCTTCAAAAACGCTATGGCGACACCACGGTGGTCGACCAGTTGTCCTTTGCCATTGCGCCCGGCGAGTGCCTGGGCGTGATCGGGCCCAATGGCGCCGGCAAGACCACCACCATCCGCATGTGCCTGGGCCAGGCCACGCCCGAGGCCGGGGGCATCCGCGCCTTCGGTCTGGCCATGCCGGCGCAGGCCCTGGCCATCAAGGCCCAGCTCGGCGTGGTGACCCAGTTCGACACCCTGGACCCCGATTTCAGCTGCCTGGAGAACCTGATCGTCTATGGGCGCTACTTTGGCATCCCGCGGCGCACGATGCTGGAGCGCGGGCCGCAGCTACTCGAGTTCGCCGCCCTGGCCCACAAGGCCGATGCCAAGCCCGGCGAGCTGTCGGGCGGCATGAAGCGGCGCCTGAGCCTGGCCCGCGCCCTGGTCAACAACCCGCGCCTGCTGATCCTGGACGAACCCACCACCGGGCTCGACCCGCAGGCCCGCCACCTGATGTGGGAGCGCCTGCAGCGCCTGATGCAACAGGGCAAGTCGATCCTGCTGACCACCCACTTCATGGACGAGGCCGAGCGCCTGTGCCACCGCCTGCTGGTGCTGGACCATGGCCGCAAGATCGCCGAAGGCGCGCCACGCCAGCTGATCGCCGAGCACCTGGAACCCGAGGTGGTCGAGGTGTATGGCGCCGGCGCCACCGCCGTGGCCCAGGGCCCGCTGGCCGCATTGGCCAGCCGCACCGAGGTCAGCGGCGAGACGGTGTTTTTCTACACCCACCAGGCCCAGCCCCTGCTGGCCGCCCTGGCCACCGAGCCCGCCCTGCGTACCCTGCATCGCCCGGCCAACCTGGAAGACCTGTTCCTCAAGCTCACCGGCCGGCAGATCCGGCAGGACGGCTGAACGCCGCTTCGAGCACTTTCACGCCGCCATTCGCCCCCCAGAACCTGATGACGCCCCCACCGACCATGACCCGCCCCACCGCCGATCCAGCCTCCCCCAGCCACCCACCCCCGCCTTCGGTGTGGCGGGCGCCCAGCCTGTCCACCCGCTGGTGGCCGGTGTTCCTGCGCAACCTGCTGGTGTGGCGCAAGCTCGCCATCCCCAGCCTGGTGGGCAACATTGCCGAGCCGCTGATGTGGCTGGTGGCCTTCGGCTACGGCATGGGGGCGCTGGTGGGGCAGATCACGGTGCACGGCCCCGACGGCGACACCCAGGTGCCTTACATCCTGTTCCTGGCCAGCGGCTCGATCTGCATGAGCGCCATGAACGCCGCCTCGTTCGAGGCCCTGTACTCGGCGTTTTCGCGCATGCACGTGCAAAAGACCTGGGACGGCATCATGAACGCCCCCGTGGGCCTCGATGACGTGGTGCTGGCCGAGATGCTGTGGGCCGCCTTCAAGGCCTTGTTCACCGTCACGGCCATCATGGGCGTGATGCTGGCCCTGGGCATCAGCCACAGCCCCAAGCTGCTGCTGGCCTGGGGCGTGCTGCTGGGCGTGGGGGCCATGTTCTCGAGCATCGCGCTGATCTTCAACGCCCTGGCCAAAGGCTACGACTTCTTCACCTACTACTTCACCCTGGTGCTGACGCCGATGATGTTTCTGTCGGGCATCTTCTTTCCGCGCGAGCAACTGCCCGAGCTGGTGCGCCTGGCCTCCGACTTGCTGCCGCTGACCAATGCGGTGGAGCTGGTGCGCCCCTTGTTCATGGACCGCTGGCCCGAACACGCGCTGCGCCACGGCGCCGTGCTGCTCGGCTACACCGTGGCCGCCTTCTGGCTGGCCCTGGCGCTGACGCGCAAGCGCTTCAGGGGCTGACCCACGCAGCGCGCTGGCCTGCCGGTCACCGCAAGCGCCGTTGCCAGGCCACCACCAGGGCCGCCACCAAGGCCATGGCGGCCAACAGCCGGTACAGGTCTTCGCAGGCCAGCAGCAGGGCCTGGTTGTCGAGCAAGGCCGACAACTGGGCCAAGGCCCCCAGGTGGGCCTGTTCGGGGCTGAAGCCCCGGGCTTGCAAGGCGCCGGTCATGCCGGACAACCACGCGCTCACGCCGGGACGCTCCGGGCTCAGCCCGACCAACAGCTCATCGTGCAGCGCAAACTGGCGGTTCTGCAGCATCACGGCGGCCACGGCGCTGGCCCCTGAACTGGCCATCTGGCGCATCAGGTTCTTGCCCTGGTAGCCATGGGCAAAGCCTTTGTCGCCCAGCTCCCGGAAGGTCAACCCCGCCACAGGCAAGACCAGCAACACCCCGAAAACGCCCTTCAACAACAAGGCGGGCAGCAAAGCACCCACAGGCGCCCCGGCCGGCTGGCCGGCCAGGCCCCAGGCGCACAAGGCCAGCGCCAGCAGGCCCGCCAGCATCAGCGGTCTTTTGTGCGGCAGCCGGCCCGCCCAGCGGATGTAGGCCCAGGCCACCACCAGGCTGGTCACCCCGGCCAGGCTGTTGAGGGCCCCCGTGGTGCGCAAGGGCAGGCCCAGGCCCCGCTCGGCATAAATCGGGAACAGATAGGCCGCAAAGTTGGACAGAAAATAATGCACAAAGTACAGGCCCAGCCCCACCAGGTACACCGGGCTGTTGAGCTGGCGCAGGTGCAGCAAAGGCGTGGGGTGCCGCCATTGATGCCACAAAAACCCAAGCAACAAGCCTGCACCGCTCAGGCCCAGCAAGATCAAGCGCAGCGGGTGGGCCAGCACATCGAGCCGGGCCTCCGAAAAGCCCCACTGCAGACACAGGGCCGCCAAGGCAAAGCACAGCAAGGGCCCCGCCATGCTCCGCCACGAGGCTTGGTCGCCGGGCAGCCCTTCATGCTGGCGACCCACTGGATCGGGCAACCAACGCCACAGGCCCAGGGCCACCCCCAACACCGCCGGCACCACCGCCACAAACACCGAGGGCCAGCCCCAGCGTTCGATCAGGCTGGCAGCGCACCCAGGGGCCAGGGCACTGGCCGACAGCATCAGCACCATGAAGCGGCGCATGGCCTGAGGCCGGTCCACCGGCGCAAACAACAGCAGCACCAAGACCCGGGCCGCGGTGAAGAACGCCCCGCCACCCAGCCCCTGCACGGCCCGAGCCAGCGCCAACTGCTGCAAGCTGCCACTGGTCGAGCACCCCAGCAAACCCAAGGCAAACAGGCCCAAGGACACGGTCAGCACGCGCCGATAACCCCAGTGCTGCACCAGGCGCTGCTGCAGCACGATGGCCAGCAGACTGCCAATGGCATACGCGGCCTGCGCCCCGACGAACTCGGCCGGCGCTGCCGCCAAGCCCCCCATCACGTGGGCGGACGAGAACACAAACATCACGTTCTCAAAAAACTCCAGCGCCACCAGCAGACCCAGCAGGGTCATCAAACGGTGCTTGCGCGTGGCATGGCCGCGCAGCAGCAGTGCTAACAAAGGCTTCATGAGCGAATACCACGGTGCGGTGGGGGTAGGGCCGAGGTCGCACCCGGTCCGGAATCTGGGTTGTCGGCGTGGCGTGCCATCGGGGCCTTGCCAAGGTCAGCGCCAACACGAAACAGGCTGAACCCGGGCAATTTAAGGCGGCTCAGGCCCACACCCGAGCGGCCGGTGCACCAGGCCACATCTGCAGCATCAACTTGCGATTGGAAACACCACTCATCACCAAAACACGACCGCTCACTACACACACTCCGCACCAGGCCCTGGAGACAAAGGCATGAACCGCGCGCCGGGGCACCTGGGCCCCCGGGCAGCAGCAGCAGCAGGGGCACCGCTGCGCCACTGGCGAAGCCGCATCGCTCAGCACCTCATGCAGGGGTCACGGGCTTTTGCAACGCTTGCGCCATGGGCGCGCAGACGATGGCGGCGAGGCACAACACGGCAGGCACGCCCCACATCGCGCTGGGCCAGTGGTGCGACAGGCTGCCCATCAAGACCGGCAGCGCCCCGCCCGCGATGGCCTGGGCCAGGTTGTAGCTTGAGGCAATTCCGGTGATGCGCAAGGGCGCCGGAAACACCCTGGCCATGGGGGCCAGGACCACCGGAATCAAGCCGGCATTGAGTGCCCCAATGGCAGACCAGCCCCAGAACACCGTCGACGGTGTGACCAGGACATAGAACCCGGCGATGCCCACGATGTTGAGCACGGCGAAGACGGTGATGACGCGCGCGCTGCCAAAACGGTCGGCGGCCGCGGTGGTCAGCAGCGTGACCACCATGGCGCTGGCTGTCAGCCCCATCTGGGCGGAACTCATCAAGGCCCGAGGCCACTGCATCTCGACCTGGAAGTACGCCACCGGGTACAGCTGCACGGTCTGGATCAGCCCTCCCGAGACCAGCGCCAGCCCGGTGGCCACCAGCAACTCGCGGCGATAACGCGTGAACAGCGCCGAGAACGGCAGCCGCTGTGCCGACTGCGCAGCCTGGGCCATCTGCAAGAACACCGGCGACTCTTTGACACTGCGCCGCAAGTAGACCGAGAGCAGGCCAAACAGCCCACCCACCAAAAAGGGCAGGCGCCAACCCCAGGCCAGGTAGTCGGCCTGCGGCAGTTGGCTGGACAGCAGCAGGATCATGCCCACCGCCAGCAACGACCCCAGGCCGAAGCCGACGGTCAACAGGCCGATGGCAAAAGTGATGCGGTTCTCCGGCACCGTCTCCATCACATACGAGGCGGCCGCCGGGAATTCACCGCCCATGGCCAGGCCCTGGCCGGTGCGGCAAAGCAGCAGGAGGATGGGCGCGGCGGCACCGATCTGGGCGTAGGTGGGCAACACCCCGATGCCCAAGGTGCCCAGGGCCATCAGCAGCAAGGTGATGCCGAACAGGCGCTTGCGGCCGATGCGGTCCCCCAGAGCGGCCAGCACGGTGCCGCCCAGGGGCCGCACCAGGTAGCCCACCGCGTAGATGCCCAGCACCTGCAGCTGGGCCAGCCAGGGCGCGACATCCGAGGCCGAGAACAGCTTGCTGATCACGGGGCTCATGTGCAGAAAGACCACAAACTCATAGAACTCCAACGCGCCCCCCAGCGTGGAAAGGCTCAGCACCTTCCAGTGCTCTGCGTTGATGGCGCCGGCCCCCGCAGCCCGGGCGTTGTCAAAGGGTTCAACTGCAGCCATGTCAGTCCACCTCCACCACAAAGCTCACCACCGTGCCCAGCGACCCGCCAATGTTGAGTGTCTGCAGGCGCCAGGCCCCCTCGATCTGACAGGCCCCGGCCAGGCCGGTGACCTGGCGCGCCGCGTCCAGCAGCATGCGGGCGCCGGTGGCCCCCACCGGGTGGCCCGCGCCAATCAGGCCCCCGCTGAGGTTGATAGGGCAGCGTCCGCCGCGCTCGATGCTGCCGTCCGCAATCGCCTGCCAGCTCTGGCCCGGCGGTGTGAGGCCCAGGTGATCGATGGCCATGTACTCGGTGCTGGTGAAGCAGTCGTGCGTCTCCACCCCATGCACGGCGTCGATGCCTTCGATGCCGGCGCGGCGCCAGGCGTCTTCGACGGTTTGCCGGACATGCCCGAACACATAGGGCTGGCCCTGGCTGCGCTCAAGCTTGTCGCGCAGGCGCAGCCCGGCATTGCGGTGGCCCCAGCCACTGATGCGGGCCAGGCCCGCACAAGAGCGACCCTGCGCCTTCAGGAAGCGCCCTGAGGCCAGCACCAGCGCGCAAGCGCCGTCGGTGATCTGGGCACAGTCCTGGCGCCGGCTGCCAGGCTCGATCACCGGGTTGGCCTGATCGTCATCGGTGAAGCTCAGCGGATCAAACTGCCAACGCCGGGTCTGGGCCAGCGGATTGAGACGCGCATGCCCGTAATTGAGCTCGGCAATGCGGTTCAGGTACTGGCGATCCAGCCCGTAGCGCTGGGCGTAGGTCTGGGCCACCAGGCCAAAGGCCGCCGGCCACATGAAGCGACACTCGATGTCCTCCCGCCCTTGCCAGGAGGCTGCATTCTGGTTGCGCGAAGCCTGGTCACCGGGCAGGTTCTTGAGTTCCTCGACGCCCAGCACCAGCACGCAGTCATAGCGGCCGGCCTCGATCTCGGCCATCGCGGCCAGCACCGCCAAAGAGGACGAGGCACAGGCGCCCTCATGGCGCATCGCAGGCACCCCCCAGAGCTCGGGCACCACCTGGGCCACCATGGCACCCAGGTGCCCTTGTTGCCGCTGCAGTTCGGCAAAGGCGTTGCCCACATGGATGCTGCCGATGTGCTCGGCCGCCACGCCACTGCTCTGCAGCGCACCCAGCGTGCCTTCACGCACCATGTCAGAAAGATCCTGCCCCTGGCGCGACCAAGTTCGCGCAAAGTCGGTTTGATAGCCGCCGAGGATGTAGATGGCTTCGGTCATGACGGACTCCTTGGCTGGCGTTGAAGAAAGCGCTCGCAGGCTTGTCGGTATTCCTGCTCGATCTGGTCCACCACCTCGGACAGCGGCTGGATGGCCCGGATGCTCCCCACACCCTGGCCGGCGGCCCAGACATCGCGCCATCGGCGGCTGCCGCTGTCTTGGCTGTCGTAATGACGCTCGGGGGCCGGCGGCAAGCGATCGGGGTCCAGGCCTTGCGCCCGCAAGGAGGGCTTGAGCCAGCTGGCAGGGGTGCCGGTGATCGCGTCACTGACGAGAAGGTCGTCAAGCTGGGCATCGACCAGCATCCGCTTGTAGTCGGGGGCGGCCAGGCTTTCACGGACAGCGATGAAGCGGGTTCCCATGTACACCGCGTCGGCACCCGCCGCCAGGGCGCCCGCCACACCCCGGCCGTCGCTGATGGCCCCACCCACCACCAGCAAGCCGTCAAAAAACTCGCGCACCGCACTGACAAAGGCAAACGGGTTCAGGAAGCCTGTGTGCCCCCCCGCCCCGCTGCAGATGCAGGCCAGGCCATCCGCGCCCGCAGCCACCGCCTTGCGGGCCAGTTGCAGGTTGACCACATCGGCCAGTACCAAGCCACCATATCGCTTGACCACGGCCATGGCCGGCGCGGGGCTGCCCAGGGCCGTGACCACCAGCGGTGGCTTGAAACGGGCGACCAGCTCCAGGTCCTGCGTCAGTCGGGTGTTCGATGAATGGGTCACCAGGTTGGCGCACCAAGGGCCCAGGGGATGCGGTTGCGGCTCATCGCGCGCCCGCGCCAGCCCCTCGGTGATCTGCTGCATCCACTCGCCCAACTGGGCAATGGGGCGCGCATTGGGGGTGGGGAAGGCCCCTACCACACCGCTGCGGCAGGCTGCCAGCACCATCTCGGGGCCGGACACCAGAAACATCGGGGCCACCACCACGGGCAGCCGCCACGCCGAAGGCCATCGGGTCATCACAGCGCCTCCGTTCCGGCGGCCAGCTGCGCCTGGGTGGGATCAAACTGCCGTACCCGCAACAGCAAAGCCTGCACGGCAGCCGCCACGCCCTGGGGCGCTTCATACGGGCTCAGGTGCCCCACCTCCGGCAACCAAGACAACTCGGCACCCGGAATCAAGGCGGCCAATTCACGCGACAAGCCGGGGGGCGTGACCTGATCGGCGTCGCCGCACACCACCTGAACGGGCATGCGCAGCCCGCGCAAAACGGCGCTCGCATCGCTGCGTCGCATCAGCAGACGGTGCTGCCGCGCCGCGGCCTCAGGTCCAATGGCGCGCAGTTGCTCGCGTGCGCGCGCCATCCAGGCTTCCTGCCCATGAAAGCGCGGGTGGCTGGCATAGCGGCTGAGGCCGGCCACCACCTTGTCGAAGTCGCGCGCGATGGCCGCCACCGCCTTCTCGCGGGCCTGCAGCAACTCGGGCGTGTCCGCTTGGGCCGAGGCCCCCAACAGAACCAGACCGAACACCCGCTCAGGGCGCTGCTGCAGCATCTCGTAGGCGACCCAGGCCCCCATCGAGTAGCCGCAGACCACCAGGGGCTGATCGGGGTGCAGGTCATGCAGCAACGACCAGGCCTGTTCTGCCATCTGGGCCAGGCTAGCCTGGCTGGCCACCTCGGCAAGACGCAGGTCCAGGTCGGGGGGCAGCCAAGGCAGGACATCGGCCCAGATGTCGGGGGTGTTCAGCATGCCCGGAATCAGCAACAAGACAGGTTTCACAGCGGCTTTCAAAACAAAGGGTTGAGGGGGTCATGCGCCGTGACGGCTCACACCATCACGGTTCATGGGTGAAACCAGAGGCCTGCACCGCGGCTTTCCAGCGCGAGGACTCCGCTCGCAGAAAGCGGCTCATGTCCTCAGGGGTGCTGGGCAGGGGCGTGAGATCAAGCGAGGCCCACCGTTCTCGGAGTTGGGGCGAGCGCAGTGCGCCAACGAAGCGGGCATTGAGTTGATCGATCATGGCGTCGGGTGTGGCCGCTGGCGCCGAGATGGCGGCCCAGATGCCGATCTCGAGTTCGGGGGAGCCCAACTCTCTGAAGGTCGGCACCTCAGGCAGCAGAGGCGACCGGTCGGGCCGCGTCACCGCCAGCACCCGCAGTCGCCCCGAAGCCAGATGGGGCAGCACCGCCAGCAAGGGCAGAAAGGCCGCGTCGACTTGCCCTCCGACCAGGTTCTGGACCGCCTGAGGCGTGCCGTTGTAGGGCACGTGGACCAGGGTCAGGCCCAGCCGCTGATTCAGGATCACGCTGGCGAAGTGCGAGGTATTGCCCGCCGTGAAAGAGGCGTAGGTTGCGTCGCGCGGGTGAGCCCGTGCCCAGCTTGCGAACTCGGTCAGCTGCCGGGCCGGCACCCGCGACGAGACCGCAAGCACCAGAGAACTCGACAGCAGCGTCGTGACAGAGCGAAAGCTCTTTTCACTGTCGTAGGGCAACTTGCGCACCGTGTGCGGATTGATGCTCAAGATGCCCGGCGTTGACAGCAGCAAGGTGCCGCCATCCGCTGCGGCCTGGGCCACATACTGGGCCGCAATGCCCCCCAGCCCACCCGGCCGGTTGTCGATCAACAGCCTGTCGCCACCCGACTCCCGAAAGACCTCGGCCACCTGGCGCAATGCCGTGTCAATGAGGTTGCCCGCCGGAAACGGCACCACGACCCGCAACAATCGCGGGTCTGTCGCAGATGGGGCCGCGCTCAATGGCGGTTGCGCCCATGCGGGCAGGCCCAGACCCGGAAGGGCCGAGAGCCAGCCCAAGGATTGGCGACGGGAAGGCAGGCGGGCCCCAGGTGTCTGTGCCATGGCGGTGGCCTCAGGTCGCAAAGCGCTGGCGCAACTCGCGCTTGAGCAACTTACCCACCGGGTTGCGGGGCAGTTCGGGCATCAGCATCAGATGCTCAGGGAGCTTGTAGACCGCGATGCGTTGCGAGCGCAGGTAGTCGGTCAGCACCTCCAGCGTGATGACCTGCCCCGACGCGGGTGCCACACAGGCACAGACCCGCTCTCCCAGGGTCTCACAGGGCACACCGATGACAGCCACCTCCTTGACCCCCGGGCAGGCCTGCAGCAGCCCTTCGATCTCTTCAGACGAGATGTTGACCCCACCGCGGATGACCAGGTCTTTGCTGCGGCCCACATAACGGTAGAACTGCCCCTGGTCCCCAGCGATCTCGAACAGGTCGCCAGACTTGTAAAAGCCCTGTGCGTCAAAGGCCTTGGCGGTCAACTCAGGCGCATTGAAGTAGCCACTGAACACGGTGGGCCCGTCGTAGCGCAACTCCCCGACCTGGCCGGGCTCCGTGATGTCGCGCTCGGTGTCCAGATCGACCAGGCGAGTCAGCACCCCGCGGCGAGCGGCACCGGCGCGCGGGAAGTACAGGGCCCGCTGCCGCGGGTCGGGCATGTCGAGCGCGCCACCGCCCAGCGAGGCGCCCTCGTTGGATCCGAAGTAGTTGATGATCTGAACGCCGTAGCGCTCGGCAAAAGTGCTGACCATCCACTCGGACAAAGGGGCCGACCCTGACCCGATGCGCCGCAAGCGCTTGAAGTCAATCCCGCTCAACAAGGCCTCGTTTTGCAGCAGCATGTTGAGTACCGCGGGTGGTGCCACGGTGTAATCGATGGCCTCGTCCCGGATCTGTCGCAGGAACACCTCCAGGTTGAACGGATGGTGCTGCACGATCGTCGCCCCGAGCCGAAGCGCCGTGCAGAACGCGGTGGCCAGGCCCGCCATGTTGATCATGGGGAAGGGGTTGAGGATGCGGATGTGGGGCCGCAACTCGGCCACCTCGATCACCCCGGGCAGCAGCCCCAGCCACTCGTTGTGGCTGCGCGGCACCGCTTTGGGCGCGGCCTCGGTGCCCGAGGTCCAGCAGAGGCTGAACACATCGTTGGCGGTCACGCCCGCGTCGGCCGCGCGCTGCTCAACCCGTGCCAGATCACCCGGGGAGAGTGGCACCGCCAGGGCAGGCCCGATGTCACGGAGGCCGGCAGGCAGGTCAGGCCCCCAGGCCAGAAGGCGGGTGCCCGGATGCGCGAGCCGCAGCCACTCATCAAAGAAAGCGGCGGCCCGATGGGCGCTGGCACCCCGCCCGATGCGGGCGCAGGTCACCACGCTGCGGGCACCGCTGGTGCGCATGATCTGCGACAGCTCATGCTCGCGGTACTGCACCGGCACCGGGGTGATGATCAGCCCCAGGCGGGCGCAGGCCAGGTAGACCACATGCTGCTCGACGCAATTGGGCAGTTGCACCAGCACCACGTCGTCACGCTGCAGACCTTCGTCGATCAGCAGACGGCAGAAGCAGTCAACCTCCAGCCCCAGCTGCACCCAGCTGAGGCGCCTCGGTGCGCCATCCATGAAGTCGTTGCGGTTGAAGGCATCGACCACGGCCTCGGCATCGGGCCGCTCGCGGCGCTGTATTTCAAAAAGATCCCACAGCGTCTGGTGGCCCCACCAGCCCTGCTCGACGCACTTGGCGATCTTTTCAGCTTGGACCAAGATCATGTTCGCTCCTGTTGAAATGGGGGTTGATCAATAGCCGCGCCGCAGGCGTTCAGCGCTGACCCAGGTGGCATGAAAGCCATGGGGTACGCGGTGCGGCAGGCGGATGCGGGCGACCGGGCCCTGGCTGATGTCGCGGGCGTCAAAGACCACCACGAACGAGGCCTGTCGGTCGTCATCCCACATGAAGCCCACCAGGTAGCCATCGTCTTCGGCTTGCGGGTTGTCTGCGGGTGCAAACGGTGCCTCGCTGAACCACCGGCCCGTGCCCTCGTGGTAGGTAGTGCAGACATTGCGCTCCAGGTCATAGCGCACCAAGCCGGCAAAGCGGGGCTCCTCGGGTCGGCGCAGGCGGGCCATGAGCACGTTCCAGGAATAGCGTGTCTTGAGGCCCTGCATGGCCGAATTGATGACCGGGAACTCCTGGTTGATGATGTCGTCAATGATGCGTTCGCGGGTCTGCCCGGTGCGCAGGTTGAAGCGCCACTCGTAGAACATGAAATCGTGCTCCAGGTGCGCCAGCATCTTGGGGAAGCCCGCCACATCGATCTCGCCATGGGCGTCGCGGGGCAGACGGAAGGGCGTGCCCGTCATGACGATCTCGGTGCCGCCCTGGCCGTCGGCCTCTTCCCAGGCGTTGGAGACGTGGTACATGTAGGTCGGGCTGGCCTCGAACCAGCGGATCTGCTCAGGTGTGCCATGCCGGGGCACGACGGCAAAGCGAGAAGGCAGGTGGTGATGGAACTTCAGTTTGTGCCGGCCTGCCGCAAAGGCGTCCATGTCATAGAACAGCGGAAAGTCGTGCAGGATGGTGTAGTTCGGCGTGATCGCCATGTCATGCGGCAGGCGCGGCCCGGGCAGCTCGATGGGCATGAAGGTGGTCAGCTGGTGATGCCGGTCCATCACCCCGTAGTGCATGTAAGGGGCCTCTTTGCCATAGGCAAAGAACAGGAACTCGCCCGTGGTCTCATCCACCTTGGAGTGCGCTGAAATGGGCACGCCTTTCAAACGTGGATCGAACTCCAGGCGCCCCACGGTCGACAAGTCCTGGGGGTTGACCTGGTACACCGCCCCGCCCAGGTACCACATCGAGATCAGCTTGCCGGCGTAGAACTTCACGTCGGTGTTGGAGGTGTTCTTGATCGGCATGTCGGGCCGGCTCTTGCGCGGTGGGTCCTTGATGCCCTGCCACAGGGCCTGCCCTGCCGCCAGTTCCTCCTGGAGGCCATCGGTCTGCACCCAACGGTTCATGTAATGGGCCTTGCCGCCTTCGAACCGCACCGCATGCAGCATGCCGTCACCGTCAAACCAGTGGTAGCGGCCTGGGGCATCAAAACGGCGGTTGGGGCCGTTGCGCACGTGCATGCCCGACAGGTCCTTGGGGATCTCGCCTTCGATGTCCGTCAGTTCCACCGAGTGTTCCTGGTCGATGGGGGCAAAGCCGCCCTGGAGGACGGGAATGTCATTCATGTTCATGGGTTCTCCTTGGTCGATGGGGGTTGCTGGTGCGCTCAGAAGGTGTGCTTGATGCCCGCGTAGATCGATTGCGAGCGAAAGCCCTCCATGCCGGAGGGCAGGGGCAGGGTGTTGGTGGGGTACCAGAAGTCGTAGGCCGCATGGGCCTGGTTGCTGACGGTGGAATAGCTCAGCGCCAGCGCACTGCGCTTGGACAGCGCGTACTCGTAGCCCACCGTGAACATGCGGGCACCGGTGTCGGGTCGGGTCTGACCGTCCGCCTGGTAGGGACGGGCCTCACCATAGGTCACATGCCAAAGATGTGGGCCCTCGCGGTAGATCACCGGTATCGCCCAGGCATCTCGACTCAATGAGCGCTCGGGGATCGATGGGCCGGCCACCCGGTTGCGATCCCACAACCAGGCCACCTTGAACCCGTTGTCGAACTGGTAGGCCACCCCAAGGCGGTTGGCATGTTGGTCGTGGCTCAGGTGCTGCCATTCCCCCTCTCCCGGCTGGCGGGCACGGTACAGCGTGTTCCAGTACAACACCAGTTGCCCATCGTTGTAGGTGGGGTTGAAGTTGAGCGTGTGGTTCCTGGGGCGCTGGGGGTTCGGAGCATCGAAGCCGTAGGTCGCACTGAAGCCGATGTGGGACCAGCGTGGCGAGTCGTAGCGCACCAGATTCGACAGGATGCCGCCCGCAAAATAGGAGAGACTGCGACCAATCGAACCCAGCATGTTCAGGGTCCCGCTGGCATAGGGGCCGGCGTCGTAGATGCCGTTGTGGCTCAGCGCAGCGTCGGCGGAATGGTAGGTAGACCAACGTCCGACCAGCAATCGGCCCCATTGCGAGTTCTTGAAGCCCACCGCATGGGAACGCGCGGGCGAAAGCTCGGTCCCCATCTCGCCACTGCTGAGAAGAAAGCCTCGCTCCATGTGAAAGAACACCGAGGTCTGCGCGTCCAGAGGTTCCTCGCCGCGCAAATAGAACCAGGACGAGTTGTCGCTCAGGATTGTTTTGTGCTGCGAGAAGGGGCCCGGCTGAGCCGGCCCTTGTCCGCCGCCGTAGTGCAAGCTCTGGACGCCAACTTTGATCTGTCCGCCCAGGGACAGGGTTCCCTCGGCCTGGCCATGGGCTGCGGCACTGAAGGCCAGGGTGGCGGCCGAGGCCACACGCAAGAATGGTTTCATGCCGATCTTCACGATGGATCTCCTGACAAAGCCAGGGCAGACGCGGGTCGCCGAGCCTGGGCAATGCGAAAGCGCGCGCTCACAAAGGCCAGGTCGGTCAGGCAGGCGTTGCCGGCCGGGTTGAGCCCCGTCACGTGGTAGTCGCTGTAGGCGGCAGCAAAGTTGAGCGGCATCGGGCCGGTGAGGTTGATCGTGAGCTGAGCGCCGGCCAGGGCATAGGCCTCTTCGGCCCGGGCAATGAAGCCTGGGTCTTTTGCATAGACAAAGGCCGTGAGGCCACCAAACTCGGAGACATCGGAACAGGCCTGCTGCAGGGCCGCCTCGGCGTCTTCGCACACGATCAGAAAGGCCACGGGCCCGAAGCGCTCCTCGCCGTACAGGCCTCGCTCAGAGCGGTTCACGCAAATCAGCAGCGGCGATGCGGTGCGGGCCTGCGGGAACTCGGGGTGGACGTAAGGCGTGGCTTGCCGCAACACCTGACCGCGACGAGCCCCCTCCCGGCTGAGCTCTTCGAGCAGGGCCTGCGTCTGCGCCGACTGCAGGGTGGCCAGCATCATGGCGGCGCGCCGCGGGTCACCGGCAATCTGATCGATGAAGTGCACCAGCCGCTCGCCCACGGTCTGGACCGGTACGCGCCCCTGGGGCGTGAGCACACCGTCACGTGGCAGGTAGATGTTCTGCGGGCTGGTGCACATCTGCGCACTGAACAGGCACAGGCTGGTGGCCAGGCTGCGCAACACCGCGTCCAGATCGTCGGCTTCGGCCAACACCACGGTGTTGCAGCCGGAGGTTTCCGTGAACACCAGGGCTTGCCCGGCGTGCCGCTCCACCCACTGGCCGAAGCGGGCACTGCCGGTGAAATCGACGATGGCCGTCGCCGGATGCTGCACCAGGTACTTGCCTTGCGGTTGCTCCACGCTGTCGAGACACAGGGTCACCAGGTTGGGATCGAAGCCGGCGGCCTGCAGTACCCGACGGAACACGCGCACCGAGATCGCCATCGGCAGCACGCAGCCCGGATGGGGCTTGACGATCACGGCGTTGCCGGTGGCCAGGCTGGCCATCATCGAAGGCCAGGCGTTCCAGGTGGGAAAGGTGGCGCAGGCAAAACACAGGGCCACACCCCGTGGTACCCGCCGGTAGGTTTTTTCAAGGCAGATCTCACCGGCACCGAAGGGGCGGGCCCAACGGGCCCGCGATGGCACGGCCTGCAAGGCCTGGTGGGCCTGGACCAGGGCTTCGATGGCCCGGTCCAGTGCATTCACACCCGAGCCGGTGAACGCCATGTTGAAGCTTTGCCCTGCGGTGTGCATCACGGCATAGGCCAGTTCGAACAGATGCTGGCGGTAGAGCACATCGACCACCTCCATCAACACCCCCACGCGGGTGTCGACCTCGGCATGGGCCCAGCGCGGCATGGCCGCCTGGGCGGCGGTGAACAGGGCCTCGGCATCAGCTTGCGGGTAGGTGATGCCCAGGGGCTGCCCGGTGTAGGGCGAGGTCTCCTCGCCCAGCCAGGCCAAGGTGCCGGCTTGGGGCAACTCGAAGCGCTGGCCCAGCTGGCCCTGGTGCAAGGCCCAGGCAGAACGCCGCGCCTCGTCGGCCGCGGGGTAAAGCTCGGGGTGATCCACAAAGGCGCTCCAGTGGCCCCGCTCGCGGCAGGCACGCTGTGCGGCCTCGAATCGATGCAGGTGCTGTGCGTACAGATCAGCGCCAGACACTGCATCTGTTGTGGCCGTGACAGAGGGGCTTTCGTCGCACGGCTCGGGGACGAAGTGGGTCGTTGTCTTCATTCGGTTCGCTTCCCTGAAGTGAGCCACTTTAGGAAGCGAAGCACTCAGGCTCGCCTGGGTTTCCCCGAACTCGCTCACAGCGAACGGTCTGTCGATGGGTGGTACTTGATGAGACCGTCGAACATCACTTTGTGGTCTGCTGAGACGCCCCGAACTCAAAGGCTGTCGCCCCACTGCGGCAGAGCGGTGCGACAGCCCAACATGCTTCATCCGAATGGCCAAAAGCCTGTTGCAGACAGGGGCAAGCCCCTCTGAGCCCTCACAGCGGCCCGCCATCCCCGCGGTGCCCCCGAACCGATCGGCCACTCATCTGCTCAAGACAGACAACCGGATTTAAAGAAAGGTCCAATGAAAGGGCCGTGCGGTGCGGTCTGCCCCTGGTGGCGAGCAGCCACCGCACACCCAGCATGAAAGAAGCGGCCACGGGCCGCTTCAGGGCGGTGGCCCGTGGGCTTCAGCCCCTTTCATGACCTGTCGCAATGCACAGGGTTCAGCGAACGCTTCAATGACTTTTCAGATGCGGCAGCAAGGCTTCCAGCAGCAGGGCCACGGCCCCCGGGGGCAGGTCGTGACCCATGCCCTCGATGCCGACCATCTGGGCGCCCCGGATGCGGCGGCGCGTGTCCTCACCACAGGCGTAGGGCACCAGCGGGTCTTGCTTGCCATGCAGCACCAGGGTGGGCGTGCGGAGGGTCCGAAGTTCTTCGGCTCGGCCGCTGTCGCACACCACAGCCAACATTTGCCGCGCTGTGCCCACCGGGTGAAAGGCACGCTGCACGCCCGCCAGAATGCGCTCACGCATCTGCGCCACGTCGGCCGGGAAGGCCGGGCTGCCGATCAGCTGGTAAAGCTTGATGAAGTGATCCAGGGCCTTGGCAGGATCGGCGGGTGGCGGGTTCACCAGGGCGCCCAACACCTCGGGGGCCGCCTGGGGCAGACCGGCCGCACCGCTGCTGCTCATGATGCTGGTCAGGCTGAGCAGGCGCTGGGGGGCGGCCAAGGCCACGCGCTGGGCGATCATGCCGCCCATGCTGACGCCCACCACATGCGCCTTGCGCACGCCCAGGGCATCGAGCACGCCCAGGGCATCCAGCGCCATGTCGTGCACGGTGTAAGGCGGCTTGACCGGCAGGCCCAAGGGCAGCCGTGCCAGCGCCCAGGGCAGGTTGGGCGGGCCCAGCTCGTCAAAATGCTGCGACAGGCCGACATCGCGGTTGTCAAAGCGGATCACACGGTAGCCGGCGTCCAGCAAGGGTTGTACAAAGTACGGAGGCCAGGCAATCAGCTGCATGCCCAGGCCCATGATCAACAAGACGGCGGGCGCGTCGTGCGGGCCCTGGTCTTCCACTTCGATGTGGATGCCATTGGAGGTGATGTTCATAGGGTGCCTTTCTCGGTCGGGAGGCGCGGTCGGGAGGAACAAGCAGGCCGATGTCGGCCTGCCACGGGTCGGCCCCGGTCAGGCGGGCGCCTGACAGGACCTGCCACATTGGTCCACAAGGGCCTTCGCCGAAGGCCCCCACCCGTCCTCAGACCTTGACCGCTGGCTGATAAAGGTCGGGCTCCACATGCACCCAGCGGCCAAACAACGCGATCAACGCGGTGGCCACCACCCCCGCCAGGGCCACCATGCCACAGGCATGGCCCCAGCGGTTGTCAAACGCCCCGAACAACACGGTGCGGAAGGCCTGCACCACCCAACTGAAGGGCAGCCACGCATGCACGGCCCGGAAGAAACCCGCCGACAACTCGACCGGCAACACCCCGCCGCCGGCCGACAGCTGCAGCGTGAGCAGCAGCACGGTCAGGATCCGGCCGAATTCACCAAACACATGCACCATGGCCGACAACACCGCCAGAAACACCACCGAGGCCAGCACCATGGTCAGCCCCAGGGCGGCCACCCGCGGCGTCTGCACCGACAGCACGAACAGCAGCGTGATCTCGACCAGCAACACCTGCACCAGCACCACCAGCACCGGCACGGTCATCTTGCCCAGGGTCTTGGCCAGGCGCGGCACATGCCCATGCACCCGCAGCACCAGGCTCATGTTGAACAGGTAACCCGCCATCACGGCGCCGATCCACAAGGCCACCGACACCATGTTGGGGATGAAGGCCGTGCCGTTGTTGGGCACCGGCGCAGCCACCTCCACCCGCAGGGCCACCGATTCGGCCAGACCCGAGGCATTGCCCTCCAGCTTGGCCAGCGAGGACGGGATGGCCGCCTCAATGGTCTTGATGCCCGTGAGCAGCCGGTTGGCCCCGTCGGCCAATTGCACCCCGCCTGCGGTGAATTCGTCCAGTTGGCGGTCGGCAGGCAGCTTGCTGGCCAGCTTGTGCACGCCATCGCCCAAGGCCTGCACCCCGTCGGTGAGCTGGCCCACGCCGGTCTCCAACTGGGTCTGGCCACTGATCAATTGGCGGTTGCCGGCCACAGCCTGCTTGTTCGCTGCTCGGGCCTGCTTCAAGCCTTGCTGCAGCTTGTCGGCCCCTTCAGCCAATTGGCCGGCCCCGGCGGCGATGCGATCGCCCACCAGCCACAGGCCCTCGGTTTCGGTCTGCATCTTGCGGGCGCCAGTGAACAACTGGCCGGCACCGCCCTCCAGTTGCTCCAGCCCGTTGCCGATCTGGGCCAGCCCGCTGCCGAGCTCGCGCTGGCCGGCACTCAACTGCTGCGCACCGGATTTGAGGGCGCGCAGATCGTTGCTGGCCGGCCAGTGAGACTCGATGGTTCGGATACCGCCATTGACCTCCTTGAAGCCCTCGCCCACCTGGTGGGCGGCGTCACGGTACTGGTGGCTGCCCTTGGCCAGGGTGTCTGCCCCCTCGCGCAACTGGCTCAGGGCGTTGCGCAACTGGGTCAGGCGGTCTTCGGACGCCGAGGCTGTGTCCAGCACCATGGACCAGCGCTGCTCGTTGAGCATCTCGTTGACCTGGTGGTCCAGCTCCGAGGCAAAGCGCCGCGCCAGGTTGGCCGAGCTGTAGTTGTTGCCCTCCGAGGTGTAGATCACCATCTGGCCGGCCCCGCGGGCCGTGCCTGGCACCGCATTGGCACTGAAATTGGGCGGGATCAGCAGCGCAAAGGCCAAGTCGCCACGGCGCACGGCCTCGCGGGCATCTTCCAGCGATTCGTACATGCGAAAGCCAAAGGCCTTGCGGTCCAGCAAGGTATCGGTCAGGTGGCTGCCCACATTGGCATCGTGCCCGCGGTAATGCAGGCCCAGGTCGTGGTTGACGATGCCCACGGGCAACTCGGCCGTGTGACCACTGGGGTCCCACACGCTGGTGAGGTAGATCAGCGAGTACAGGGCAGGCACCACGCCCACCGCCAGAATGGCCAGCCAAACCCGCGGATAGCGGCGCAGCAGGGCCAGTTCGGCGCGGGCGATGGCCGCGGTGCCGTGGAGCAGGGATTTCAGGTACTTGAGCATCTTGGGTTATCAACGGCGTCGGCAGAACCTCAGACGGGCCGATTCGCACCGCGTGGAGTACACCACGGATCGAATTCCCTGTCGGATTGCTCCCTCAAAACCATCGGTTCTGCCAATCGCGCCCATCATCGCATCAAGCCCTGCCCCTGTGAACCTGAGCAACAACCCGTCAATCCACCGCCATCTGTGTCACCGGATGCTCGGGACCTTTTGGCAGCAGGGCCCCGGATTTCTGCGCCAGATCAAGGCTGGCACAGGGCGGCCGCACAACTGTCACGCGCCTTACCAAGGTGGGTGATCGAATCTGGATACCATCTTGGCAACCGTTTTTACTTGAAGGAACATTCACTATGAGCATTCAAACCGTCGGCATCATTGGCGCGGGCACCATGGGCAACGGAATTGCGCAGGCTTGCGCCGTGTCGGGCCTGCAAGTGGTGATGGTGGACATCTCGGACGCCGCCGTGCAAAAAGGCATCGCCACCGTGGCCGGTTCGCTGGACCGCCTGATCAAGAAAGAAAAGATCAGCGCGGCCGACAAGGAGGCCGCCCTGGCCCGCATCCAGGGCAGCACCTCGTACGAAGACCTGAAAAAGGCCCAGATCGTGATCGAAGCCGCCACCGAGAACCACGAGCTCAAGGTCAAGATCCTCAAGCAGATCGATGCCCTGGTGGCGCCCGAGGTGATCCTGGCCTCCAACACCTCGTCCATCTCCATCACCCAGTTGGCCGCCGCCACCAGCCGGCCCGACCGCTTCATCGGCATGCATTTCTTCAACCCGGTGCCCATGATGGCCCTGGTCGAAATCATCCGTGGCCTGCAGACCAGCGACGCCACCCACGATGCCGTGAAGGCCTTGTCCGAAGCCCTGGGCAAGAGCCCGATCACGGTCAAGAACTCACCCGGCTTTGTGGTCAACCGCATCCTGGTCCCCATGATCAACGAGGCCTTCTTCGTGCTGGCCGAAGGCATCGCCACCCCCGAAGACATCGACGCCGGCATGAAGCTGGGCTGCAACCAGCCCATCGGCCCGCTGGCCCTGGCCGACATGATCGGCCTGGACGTGTGCCTGGCCGTGATGCAGGTCTACCTCGAAGAGTTTGGCGACAGCAAGTACCGCGCTTGCCCGCTGCTCAAGGAAATGGTCGCCGCCGGCCACCTGGGCCGCAAGACCGGCCGCGGCGTCTACACCTACTGAACACCGCGCTGAGCCAACGCCAACCCCGGGTTCTCCCCAGGGTTGGAGTGTCGCGCCGGTGAACGCCGGCGCCACACCCGGCCCCCTAGCATGGGGGCATGAACACCCCTTTCCAGCCCCACGACCATCCCCCCACCCCCACGCCCCTTCACCCCGAAGGCAGCATCGACACCGAAGTGCGCGGCAGCGTGCTGCTGATCGGCATCAACCGGCCCAACAAGCGCAACGGCTTCACGCCCAAGATGTACCGCGAACTGGGGCTGGCCTACACCCAACTCGACGACGACCCCGCCCTGCGCGTGGGCGTGCTGCACGCCTTTGGCGACCACTTCACCGCCGGGCTGGATCTGCCCACCATTGCCCCCTTGATGCAACGCGGCGAAAAAGCCGTGCCCCTGGGTCTGGTCGACCCGGTGGACCTGGGCATGCCGGGCTACCGCCGACGCACCAAGCCCATGGTGGTGGCCGTGCAAGGCATCACCTACACCCTGGGCATCGAGCTGATGCTGGCCGCCGACATCGTGGTGGCAGCCGACGACTGCCGCTTCTCCCAGCTCGAAGTCAAGCGCGGCATCATGGCCACCGGCGGCGCCACCCTGCGCATGGCCGAGCGCGCCGGCCTGGGCAATGCCCTGCTGCACCTGCTGACCGGTGACGAGTTCGGGGCCGCCGAGGCCCTGCGCCTGAACTTCGTTCAAAAAGTGGTGCCCGCCGGGCAAGCGTTGGCCACGGCACTGGCGCTGGCACAGGCCATCGCCGAGCAGGCCCCCCTGGCCGTGGTCGCGACGCGCCAGAACGTGCTCAAGGCCATCGAACACGGGCCTCTGTTCGCCATGCACGACTTCATCGACACGCAGCAGCGGCTGTCGCGCAGCGACGACGCCCGCGAAGGCGTGCAGTCCTTCATCGACAAGCGCCCAGCCCGCTTCACGGGTCGCTGACCCCGGGATTCCCTGCGACCTGCAGGGTTTTAATCAATTAAATTGCGCACAATTTAATTGCCAGCAATAATTCAACCCATGGACACCAACGCACAACCCGACACCCCCAGCCCCGCCCTGCTGCGGCTGGACAACCAGGTCTGCTTTGCGCTGTATTCGGCCTCGCTGGCCATGACCAAGCTGTACAAGCCCCTGCTCGACGAGATCGGCCTCACCTACCCGCAATACCTGGTGATGCTGGTGCTGTGGGAGCAGGATGGCCTGACCGTGTCGGCCCTGGGTGAGCGCCTTTTCCTCGACTCGGGCACCCTGACCCCGCTGCTCAAGCGCCTGGAAGGTGCGGGGCTGCTGGGCCGCTTGCGCGATGTTCAGGACGAGCGCCGGGTGCGCATCACCCTGACACCGGCTGGCCGCGCCCTGCGTGATACCGCCGAACGCATTCCGGCCTGTGTGCTGCAACAAAGCCAGTGCAGCCTGCCCGAACTGATGGCGCTGACCGACCAGCTCAAGACCCTGCGCGGCCACCTGGCCGGCGGCTGAGTCCCGATTCATTTTTCTGTTTTCGTCAACCAACCCCCACCCGTCTGCCTGGCAGACATTTCACAGGAGCAGCACCATGACCACCCACCTCGACAAAGTTCTGTACACCGCCGACGTCACCTCCACCGGTGGCCGCGACGGCCACGCCGTCAGCTCGGACGGCCTGCTGAACGTGAAGCTCAGCCCCCCGAAGGAACTGGGCGGTGCCGGCGGTGCCACCAACCCTGAGCAACTGTTTGCCGCCGGCTACTCGGCCTGCTTCATGGGCGCCCTCAAGCACGTGGCCGGCGCCGCCAAGATCGCCATCCCGGCCAGCGCCACCATCCAGGCCAAGGTCGGCATCGGCCCGATCCCGGCTGGTTTCGGCATCGAAGCGCACCTGACCATCACCTTGCCCGGCATCGAGCGCGCCGTGGCCGAAGACCTGGTGGCCAAGGCCCACGGCGTGTGCCCCTACTCGAACGCCACCCGTGGCAACATCGACGTGACCCTGACCGTGGTCTGATCGCCCAACGGTTGGTCACATCCGATCTGGCCGGATGTGGCGACCCTTCAGGCCGCCACCGCGCGCTCTTCGAGCACCACGCGGTTGCGGCCTTCGTCTTTGGCACGGTAAAGCGCCTTGTCTGCCTCACCCAGTGCCTTTTCCAGGCCGTCCACGCCCATCGGCGCCAGGCCGATGCTGACTGTCATGCCCGGAAGCACCTTGCCATCAGGCAAGGTGAAGCGATGGCGCTCCAGGTTGTGGCGCAGGCGCTCGGCCAGGGCCAGGCCGTCACTCGCGTCACAGCCCACCAGCACAAAGGCGAACTCTTCGCCGCCAAAGCGACAGACCAGATCCTGGGTGCGCAGCGCCTCGCGCAGCAGCCGTGCGCACTGGCGCAGCACCTCGTCGCCTGCGGCATGGCTGTGCTCGTCATTGACCCGTTTGAAAAAATCAAGATCGGCCATGCCCACCAGGGCACGCCGGTGCTCGCGCCGCAGGCGATGCAGCAACTCATAACCCTGCGCCATGAAATGGCGCCGGTTGGGCAGCCCGGTCAGGCTGTCATGGTGGGCCTGAAACTCCAGCTGATGGCGCACCAGCTCGTTTTCGGTCATGGTGGCGGCCAGGGTGTTCAAAGCCTCGCCCAGCACCACCACCTCACGCACGGCTGATCGCGGCAGCAGGGGCATCATCTGGCCGGCCTGCAACTTCAGCAAGGCTTGGTGGACCCCCACCAGGGGCTGCAGCACGCGTCGATGCAGCAGCCACAGAAAGACCAGGCTGAACAGCCCGGCCAGCACCATGGTGGCCAGCAACTGGAATCGGGCTTGGCGCGCCACCTGCGCCAAAGAGGCCAGATCGGTCCCAGGCAGGTAGGCGGCCTGGCTCATCAGGTCATCGGCGGTATGCGTCAATTCGGCAGCCAAAGGCTCCCAGCGAGCCCGCCAGGCGGCACGCCCCTGCGTCGACCGGGCCAGATCCGCGGCGGCCTCGCTCAACAACAAGGTAGCCCGCTCGGCCTGCTGGGCCACCCGGGGGTCTTGTTGCAGGCTGGGATGCTGGCTGACCAGGGTGACCAGCAGCAAGGCCTCTTGCCGCTCGCCCCGGGAGTCGCTCAACAACAAACGGTCGCCCTCATGGTGGATCTGCAGCAAGTTGCGGCCCAGCCGCTGCAGACGCAGGACCTCCGGTCCCATGCGCTGCTGCACGTTCAGGGTGGCCTGCTGCACCTGTTGCTGCTGCTGATCGATCAGCCACGCAGCCCCCAGCAGCACCACCATGAACAAACCGGCCAGCAGCGAGAAGAACCAGATCGATCGGAAGTCCCGATTCGGGGCGGACATGGCGAGGCCTTCAGTTCACCCGGATGGACAGGTACTGCGAGTTGATGCGGTCATACACCCCGTCGTGCTCCAGCCGTTCCAGGGCCGCATCCACCTGCGTTTTCAGTTCGGGCTTGAGCGGTGTGATGCCAAAAGAGGCCGCGCCGGTGAGCTCGGGTTCACGACGCGGCTGCACACTCAGGTCCATCGCCTGCAGGGCCGGGGCCTTCATCAAACCGATCACGCTCATCATCGGGGCCAGCATGCCGTCGGCCTTGCCCTGGTGCAACAGCACGGCCAGATCGGCATTGGACAAGACCTCCACCCGCTGCCACTGGCGCTGGGCTGCAAAACGCGCCTGCGCTGACCCCTGCACCACGGCCACCCGCACACCGGTCTGCTCTGGCAGCAGACCCGGGCGCGCCACCCACGCCGAAATCGAGGTGTAGTAAGGCCGCGCCAGCAAAATCTGGGCTCGCCGCTCGGGGGTGGGCAAGAGGCTCATGGCCGCCACGTCGATGCGCCCCTGCTTCAGGTCGTCGATTGAGCTGGCGATCGTGGCCGAGACAAAACGGCAGCGCCGGCCCAACTCTTTGCAAACAGCGCGCGCCATGTCGATGCTGTAGCCACTGTAATCTCCCCGCGCATCCCGGAACGACATCGGGGGCGAATTGTCGAGCACCCCCAGCACCAGTTCATCGGCTGCCTGGGCCGCCGTCATCCCGGCCAGGGCGGCCAGGGCCAGCAGCCAGCCACGGCGGCGCAGGCCAGAAAACGGGCTCAATTCAGCCACTTGGCCGCCATGCGCTGGTAGTCGCCCTGAGCCTGGATCAAGTGCAGCCATTGGTCCACATAGGCCTTGGTGAGCGTGTCGCCGCGCGGCAACAGGTAGGCCATCTCGCCGTACTGCAGGGGCTTGTCGGGGTTCACGGCGCACAGGCCGGGGTGCAGCTTCTGCTGCACCAGGGTTTCGGCCGACTCGGTCACGAACACATCGGCGCGGCCACTGAGCACCTCGTTGAAGATGGTCAGGTTCTCGGGGTGGATGGTGAGCTGGGCTGTCTTGAAGTTGGCGCGGGCAAAGCGCTCGTTGCTGCCGCCCGGGTTGGCCACCACCTTGACGCCAGGTTGGTCGATGGCCGCCACGGTCTGAAAGCGCGCCACATCGGCGCAACGCACCAGCGGCGTCTTGCCGTTGACCATGTAGGGCGCGCTGAACCAGGCCCGCTTCTGGCGCTCCAGCGTCACCGAGATGCCGCCCACCGCGATGTCGCAGGCACCGCCGGTGAAGTCATCCATCATCTTGGCCCAGGTGGTCTTGACGAACTGGGCCTTGACCCCCAGCGAAGCCGCCAGCGATTGCACCAGATCCACGTCCAAGCCTTCGTAGCTGCCATCGGGCAGGGCGAAACTGAAAGGTTTGTAGTCACCCGGGGTGCAGGCCTTGAGCACACCGGCCTTCACCACCTCATCCACGCCCCCTGCCTGCGCGATGCCGCAGAAGGCGGTCGCCAGGGCGGCCAGAAGCGTTTTGCGCGAGAACTTATGCATGGCAACCATCCTTACAGAAATAAGCAAATATCGGTGACAGCATGATAAGTCGCGACGGGCCTGGCGCGGCCTCATCCGCTGAGGCGGGCGTAGGTGGCCAGCAACGCGCTCTTGTTGACCACCCCCAACAACCGCGGGTCGTCAGCGGACTCGATCACCGGCAGTCGCTCACCGCGGTGGTCCATGAAGCGCTGCAAGGCCTCGGACAGGCCCATGCCGGCGGTCAGCGGCAGCAACTCCGCGCTGATCAGATCACCGGCCCGCAGGCGTTCCAGGTCGGGCAGGCGCTCGGCGGGGCTGAGGCGCTTCAAAGGCACCACGCCTTGAAAGTGCTGCGCCTCGTCCACCACGTACAGGTACTTCACCGGATGGTGCAGAAACAGCCGGCTCATCTCGTCCAGGTCGGCGCCCAGGCCCACCACGGTCTGCGCCGGCTCGATCAGCTCGCGCACCCCCAGGGCGCGCAGGCGCTGCTGCTCGGCCTGCCACACCTGGCGGCGGCTGGTGATGTCGTACATGGCGCCGGCATGAGCCGATCGGGCCACAAAATAAGCGATCACGCTGGCCACCATCAACGGCAGCATCACCTGGTAGCTCAGCGTCATCTCAAAGATCATCAGGATGGCCATCAAGGGCGCCTGCGTGGCCCCGGCCAGAAATGCGCCCATGCCCACCATCGCGTAGGCCAGTGGCGCCGAGGCGGCCTGCGGCCACAGGGCCTGCGCCCCCTGCCCGAACAGCGCACCGACGATGCAGCCGAAAAAGATGGCCGGCGTGAACACCCCACCCACCGCGCCTGAACCCACCGTGCACAAGGTGGCCACCACCTTGGCCACCAGCAGCATCAGCAACAAGGCCCAGGGCCAGTCTGAGTGCAGCACCGAATTGACCACGCTGTAGCCGTTGCCCCACACCTCGGGCAAAGGCACCGAGATCAGGCCCACCACCAGGCCGCCCAGGGCCAGCCGCAGCGGCAAGGGCAAGGGCAAGCGCCCGAACAGGGCGCGCGACTGGCCCAGCAGGCGCAGGAAAAGCGCCGCGCCGGCCCCCAGCAGCAGGCCCATCAGGGCAAACAACAGCACCTCGCCCCCGGCCACCGCCGGGAAGGGCGGCATGGCATAGGGCGGCTGGTAGCCGGGCATCTGGCGCATCACGATGTTGGCCACCACAGCCGCCACCATGATCGGCCCCAGGCTCTCCATGGCCATGGACCCCAACACGATCTCGGCCACGAAAAATGTGCCCGCAATGGGGGCGCTGTAGGCGGCGGTGATGCCGGCGGCCGCGCCGCAAGCCACCAGCAGGCGCAGGCTCGGCACCGGAAAACGCAGGCCTTGCCCGAGCAGCGAGGCGCTCAGTGCCGCCAGTTGCACCATCGAGCCCTCGCGCCCGATCGAGCCCCCACTGGCAATGCTCAGCAAGGACGAAGCGCTGCGCAACAGGCTGGACTTCAGCGGGATGCGCCCATCCCCCAGGACCGTGGCCTCCATGTAGTCGCTGTGGGCCTGCGGGTTGGCGGCGCGGCGCGCCAGCACCAGCAGGGCCCCGGCCAGCAGGCCGCCCAGCGCGGGCACCAGCACCCGCTCCCAGGCCGGCAGACTGCGCGCCAACGCGACCAGGCTGCCGCTCTGCCCCAGCAGGTGGTGGTCCAGGCGCAACAGGGCCCAGCGGAAGGACTCGGTGGCCAAGGCCCCCAGCACGCCGGCCACCACGGCCCAGCCCAACATCCATTGCCACTCGGAAATGCGAAAGAAACGCTGCAGCCCCGCCCGCACGGTGAGCCAGCGAAAGGCCAGATGCTTCATGGCGCCCGACGATAGCAGAGGCCGCCCCCGGGCCGGATCAGGCCAGACCCGGGTTGTCACCGGCCAGACGCGCCAGCAACAGGCCGCGCAAAGCCTGCGCCGCCACCGACAGCGCCTGCCCCTTGCGCCGCGCCAGCACCAGCGGGCGGGCCAGGGCGGGCTCCTGGAAGGGCAGCGCCACCAGGCCCGCATCGCGAAAATGGAACAGCGTCAGCTCCGGCACCAGGCTCAGGCCCAGGCCGGCACGCACCAAGGCTGCCAGCGTGGCCAGGTGCTCCACCTCCAGCACACTGGTGCGCCAGCCCGGGCTCAGGTTCAGGCGCTCGATCTGCTGGCGCACGCTGCTGCTGCGGGCCAGGTGGATCAACTCTTCGCCGGCCAGGTCGTCCCAGCCGGCCCCCATGCCCCCCCGCTCGGCCAGACGGTGCCCCGCCGGGCAGACCAGCCAATAAGGCTCGGTGCGCAGCAGTTCGATGTCGAACTCGCGCAGGTCACCCCCCGCTGTCAGGGCAAAGTCCACCCGCCCCTCGCGCAACAGCGTGGTAGCCCCCTGGGCCAGGGTGTCGTGCACCGTGAGCTGCACCTGAGGGTGGCGCTGACGCCACTCGGCCACCAGCCCGGGCAGCCACACCGCGGCCATCGAAGGCAGGGCCGCCACGGCCACCCGCCCGGCCTGCAGACCGGCCAGCGCCTGCAGCCGGCCCAAGGCCTGCTGCAGCTCCTGCTCCAGGCGCAGCACCTCTTGCGCCAGCAGCTCGCCCTCAGGCGTCAGGCTGACCTGGCGGGTGGACCGCTCGAACAGGCGCGCGCCCACCGCGGCCTCAAGCCGGCGGATCTTCTGGCTGAAGGCGCTTTGCGACAGGTGGCAGCGCTCGGCTGCCCGCGTGAAATGGCGGGTCTGCACCAAGGCGCCAAAGGCCTCCAGGTCGGCCGAAGACCAGCGGATCGGATTCAGTGGTTTCATGGATCAATCCATTCAATCAATCCATTTTACAAATGCACTTGAGCCCACCACACTGCGGGCCATGTCCTCTCTCCCCCCCTCTTTGCTGATCGGCTGCGGCGCCGGCTTCTCGGGCGACCGCTGGGATGCGGCCGTGCCCGTGGTGCGCACCCTGGTTGCCCGCGGCGGCCCCGCGGTGCTGATGTTCGAAACCCTGGCCGAACGCACCCTGGCCCTGGCCCAGTTGCAGCGCCGCCAGAACCCGACCGCGGGCTTCGAGCCCACGCTGGAGCGGTTCATTCGGCCCGTGCTGGCCGACTGCGTGCGGCACGGCATTCCCATTGTGGGCAACTTCGGCGCGGCCAACCCGCGCGGGGCGGCGGCCTGCCTGCAGGCGCTGGCGATCGAACTGGGCCTGGGTGCGCTGCGCGTGGGGGTGGTTGAAGGCGACGACGTGCTGGCCCAACTGAGCCCCGATCAACTGGCCCAGGTGCGTGGCCCGCGCAGCGATGCCCCTGTCAGCGCCAACGCCTACCTGGGGGCCCAGGGCATCGCGGCCTGCCTGCGCGCCGGCGCCCAGGTGGTGGTGACCGGCCGCGTGGCCGACCCGGCCCTGGCACTGGGCCCGCTGCTCGCGCACTTCGGCTGGGCCGAGGACGACTGGGACCGACTGGCCGCCGGCACCATCGCGGGCCACCTGCTGGAGTGCGGCGCCCAGGTGTGCGGCGGCTACTTTGCCGACCCGGGCCTGAAAGATGTGCCCGACCTGGCCCACGTGGGCTTTCCGATCCTGGAGGTGCAGGCCAACGGCCGCTTTGTGGTGGGCAAGGCCGACGCCACCGGGGGCTGCGTGGACGAGCGCACAGTCAAAGAGCAACTGCTGTACGAGATCCACGACCCTGCCGCCTACCTGACACCCGATGTGGTGGCTGACCTCAGCGAGGTCACGCTGCAGCCCCTGGGGCCCGACCAGGTGCAAGTGAGTGGCGTGCGCGGTCATGCCCGCCCCGCCACCCTCAAGACCACCGCCTGTTTCGAAGGGGGCTGGCTGGCCGAAGGCGAGATCTCCTATGCCGGCCCCAATGCCGTGGCCCGCGCCCGGCTGGCCGCCCAGGTGGTGCGCAGCCGCCTGGCCGAACTGGCCCCGGGCCTGCAACCGGTGCGCTGCGACCTGATCGGCGTGGCCAGCCTGTTTGCCGACGACGCCGGCACCTGGGCAGACAGCCAGGCCGAGCTGGCCCCCGCGGGCCTGATGCAGGACGTGCGTCTGCGCGTGGCCGCCCGCGCCAGCCAGCGCGGCGAGGCCGAGCTGCTGACCCGCGAAGTGCTGGCCCTGTACACCTGCGGCCCGGCCGGCGGTGGCGGCGTGCGCAGCGCCATCACGCCTCGCCTGGCCAGCGAGTCGTGGTTCGTGCCCCGGGCCTGGATCAAGGAACACTGGAGCCTGCTGTGACACAATCCGCCCCCATTGCAACCGACCCAGCCTCCCACGCCATGACGCCCCACACCGCCACTGTGCCCCTGGCCCGGCTGGCCCATGGGCGCACCGGCGACAAAGGCAACACCTCCAGCATCAGCGTGATCGCCTACCAGGCGAAGCACTGGCCGCTGCTGGTCGAACAGGTGACCGAGGCCCGCGTGGCCGCGCTGTTTGCCAGCCGCCGGCCCACGCGGGTGACGAGGTACCTGCTGCCCAAACTGCAGGCCATGAACTTTGTGCTGCATGACATTCTGGAGGGCGGCGTGAACGACGCACTCAATCTGGATGCCCACGGCAAAAGCCTGTCGGGCCTGCTGCTGACCCTGCCGATACAAGCCCCCGAGGCCTGAGCGCCCCCCCCACAACGACAAGGAGACTTTTGATGAGCATCCCCCGCCGCACCCTGCTGCAATCCGCGCTGGCCACCGCCTTCGTCACCCTGGCCGGCCCCGTGCTGGCCGATGGATTCCCCGACAAGGCCATCACCTTCGTGGTGCCCTTCACCGCCGGCAGTGCCACCGACCAGTTGGCCCGCGCCCTGGCCAACGCCATCACGGCCGACACCAAGACCCCGGTGATCGTGGACAACCGTCCTGGCGCCAATGCCTTCATCGGCGCGCAACTGGTGGCCAAGGCCAAGCCCGACGGCTACACCGTGCTGATCGCCACCAACACCACCCACGCCGCCAATGAGCACCTGTACAAGAAGCTGCCCTACGACCCGGTGAAAGACTTCGAGCCCGTCACCGCCCTGGGCCGCGGCGGCCAGTTGATGGTGGTGCGCCCCGACTACCCGGCGCGCAGCGTGGGCGAGTTCATCAAGCTGGCCAAGGCCCAGCCCGGCAAGCTGTCGTTCGGGGCGGGCAGCTCGTCGAGCCGCATCGCGGGCGAGATGTTCAAGCAACTCACCGGCACCTACATCCTGGCCATTCCGTACCGCAGCAACCCACCGGCCGTGACCGACCTGCTGGGCGGCCAGATCGACGTGATGTTCACCGACATGGCCACCGGCCTGCCCCAGGTAAAGGCCGGCAAGCTGCGCGCCCTGGGCGTGACCCCGCGCCAGCGCAGCGCCCTGGCGCCCGAGGTGCCCACCATCGAAGAAGCCGGCGTGAAGGGCTACGAAGCCACTTACTGGTTTGCCGCTTACGCCCCGGCCGGTACCCCGGCCCCGGTGGTGGCCAAGCTCAATGAGTTGCTGCACAAGGCCGCCCACAGCAGCGCCCAGGCCGCGTTCTACCAGCCCACCGGCACCGAGACCTACCTGAACACACCTGAGGAGCAGCGCAAGTTCCAGGCCGTCGAATCACAGAAGTGGGGCCGCATCATCAAGGCGGCGGGCATCGAGCCCGAGTAAAGGGATCAGCCCGGGTCGGCCCGGGTCTCCTGACGCAGCGCCTTCAGTTCGGCCTGCATCGCATGCAGGTCGGCGCGCAGGTGGCGGATCTCCTTGAGCACGGCGTCATCCATCTCACGCTCGTCCACCTCGACCAGCATGGCCGCCACCGAGGCCGTGACCAGCGACAGCACCGCCAGCCCGAGCAGCACCACCGCCACCGCGAACGCCTTGGACCAGTGGGTGGTGGGCACGATGTCGCCATAGCCCACCGTGGCCGCGGTGGTGAAGGCCAGCCACAGGCCGTCCCAGAAGGTGTGCACCCCGGGCTCGACGATCCAGAAGCCCAAGCCCCCCAGGGTCATCATCAGAAAAGCCAGCAACAGCGAATAGAGCAAGCCCCTGCGACTGATGAAACGAACGTGACGACGCCTGCGTGTGACCATGCCTGCATTGTGAGCGCCAGGGCCAGGCATACGCCTTGACCCTCGTCAAGCCGGCCCTCTCGGGTGATCGCCCGGCCGCACAAGCCGCAGGGCGGAGGACAATGGCGCCATGCCTGAAGACTCCACGCCCCGCAGCCCCGCCGCCGACAACGCCCTGCACCCCTACGCCCGCCTGATGCCCGACACCGTGCTGGACGCCTTGGCCGGCATCGGCCTGTACGGCGACGGCCGCCTGATGGCCTTGTCCTCGTACGAGAACCGCGTCTACCAGGTGCAGCTTGAAGACCCGGTGCAGGGCCACCGCGTGGTGGTGGTGAAGTTCTACCGCCCGGGCCGCTGGAGCGAGGGCCAGATCCTCGAAGAGCACGCCTTCTCGGCCGATCTGCAGGCCGCCGAGGTGCCCGCCGTGGGGCCGCTGACCCTGCAGGGCCGCACCCTGCACCAGCACGAAGGCTTTGCGTTCTCGGTATCGCCCCGGCGTGGCGGGCGCCAGCCCGAGCTGGACGACGGCGAGGTGCTGGAGTGGACCGGCCGCTTTCTGGCCCGGCTGCACCAGGTGGGCGCCCAGCGCCCGTTCCAGCTTCGCCCGGCCTTGAATCTGCACACCTTTGGCCGCGCCGCAGTAGAGGGCCTGTTGCAAGGCCGGGTGTTGCCGGCCGACGCTGAAGGCCCGTGGCGCCAGGCCTGCGAGCAGGTGCTGGCGCGCATCGCGGCCCACCGCCTGGTGCTGCCCGACGGGCGCTTTGACGGCCGGCAGATCGAGCTGATCCGCCTGCACGGCGACTGCCACCCCGGCAACATCCTTTGGACCCCCACCGAATCCGAAGGCGGCGGCCCGCACTTCGTGGACCTGGACGATGCCCGCACCGGCCCGGCCGTGCAAGACCTGTGGATGCTGCTGTCGGGCGACCGGGCACAGCAGAACCGCCAGCTCGGCAGCCTGATCGACGGCTACGAGCAGGTGTGCGAATTCGACCGCCGCCAGCTCAGCCTGATCGAGCCGCTGCGCACGCTGCGCCTGATCCACTACAGCGCCTGGCTGGCCAGCCGCTGGGACGACCCCACTTTTCCGATCAACTTTCCGTGGTTTGGCAGCAGCGACTACTGGCACGGCCAGACCCACCTGCTGCACGACCAGTTGGAGGCCCTGGATGCCGACCCCCTGGTGGCCTGAAAATCACCAAAACCCGATCGTCTGTTAAATTAACAGGTGGTTACATCAGAGTCGGCACCGTCGCACGCGTTCATCCAGGCCGAATTCACACCCCAGCCGGCGGCATGGCCGGCACGGCCCCATTTGCGCGCAAGTCCTGAGGTACATCAATCGGCCCACCCCGATCCGACGAAAAATGATCACAAATGAGGCAACGCCCGCCTGAGCCCTTCAGGATGGCCGCGCCTGTTACCCGCCCCGCACCATGGACCCAGCCCAGACCGCAACCGCTGACGACGCCCGCAGCACCATCCTGGTGGTGGACGACACCAGCGCCAACCTGGCCGTGATGGGCGAGTTGCTGAGCCCCTTGTACCGAGTTCGCGTGGCCAATTCGGGCCAGCGCGCGCTGGCCGCGGTGCACACCCCTCCTCGCCCCGACCTGATCCTGCTCGACATCATGATGCCCGGGCTGGACGGCTACAGCGTGCTGGAGCGCCTGCAGGCCGACCCGGCCACACGCGACATCCCGGTGATCTTCGTCACTGCCATGTCGGGCGACGACGACGAAGAGCGCGGCCTGAGCCAGGGTGCCGTTGACTACGTGGCCAAACCGATCCGCGCCGCCATCCTGCTGGCCCGTGTGCACACCCACCTCGAACTCAAGCAGGCCCGCGACAGCCTGCGCCAGCAAAACGAGAACCTGGAACAGCAGGTGCAACAACGCACCGAGGAAAACGAACTGATCAAGGACGTGAGCCTCAACGCGCTGGCCCTGCTGGCCGAAAAGCGCGACAACGAAACCGGCAACCACCTGCACCGCACCCAGGCCTATGTGGAGTTGCTGATCGAGCACCTGCGCGATCACCCCCGCTTCGCCCAGGCCCTGCGCGCCCCCAACGACCGACTGATCGCCAAAGCCGCGCCGCTGCACGACATTGGCAAGGTGGGCATCGCGGACCACATCCTGCTCAAGCCCGGGCGGCTGAGCCCCGAGGAGTTCGAGGTGATGAAGACGCACAGCCAGATTGGGGCCGACGCACTGCACGAGGCCATCCTGCGCGTGCAGGCGGGCCATGGCCCCGACCTGTCACGCAGCCCTGGCCCGGCACTCGAGTTTCTGCAGATTGCCCAGCAGATCGCCCTGGGCCACCACGAGAAATGGGACGGCAGCGGCTACCCCAGAGGCCTGGCGGGGGACAACATCCCGGTGTCGGCCCGCCTGATGGCCCTGGCCGACGTGTTCGACGCCCTGACCTGCAAGCGCCACTACAAAGAACCCTTTCCCATCGACAAGGTGGTCCAGATCATCGCCGAAGGCCGCGGGCGGCACTTCGACCCCGAAGTGGTGGATGCCTTCCTGTCCCTGCAGCCCCGCTTTGTCGAGGTGGCCGTGCGCTACGCCGACACCCCGCCTCGGCACGCCCTGGGCTGACACGCCCCATCCGGCCCGGACGCCCTCCGCCCTGCCAAGCACCGCCAAGCACCGCCAAGCACCGCCAAGCACCGCCAAGCCATGGTCACCCTGCCTGACTACCTGCCTGACCCCCTGCTGATGAAAAAGCGGGCCAGCCTGTTGCTGTTGTTCTTCGTGCCCATGGTGCTGGCGGCCTGCGTGGCCGTGGCCGTCAACCTGATGGCCTTGCAACGCCTCGTGGATCAGCAGGACCAGCGCCAGGTCGAGGTGCGGGCCGTGACCACCGCCATGACCCACAGCACCCTGCTGGGGCACCAGATGCTGGGCCTGCACCAACGACTGAGCCAATTGCTGGAGCAGGCGCAGACCGGCCGTTTGACAGTGGAACAAGCCCGCCAGGCCAACACGCGACTGGTGGACGAACTGGCGACACAAGACCAGCAGCGCGACCAGATGACCCAGGCCCTGAACAGCCTGGGCGAGGGCCTGCGCCCCCTGAGCGCCGAAACCCTGGAGGCCTACGAACAGTACCGGGCCTACATGATGATGGCCACCGAGCTGCTGTCAGGCTCACCGCACCTCGGTCAGATCCGCGCGGCCGAGGCCTTGAACCACTACCTGCACTACGTTGGGCACGCCACCCAGCTCACCGCGCAACTGACCGAAGAGGTCGACAGCCGGCTGGCCGCCATGGCCGGCCAGCGGCACGACTTTGTCTACACCGCCGCCAGCCTGGCCGCGGCCAGTCTGTTGCTGGTGTGCCTGCTCTGGCTGTTGCTCTCGTGGTGGCTGACGCGCCCGCTCGATCTGCTGGCCGGGGCACTGGGTCAGCTCAGCCAGGCGGCCCGATCCGCCCCATCGCCCGCGGGTGAGGCGGCCATGCCCCTGGACCTGGGCACCCTGTCGCATGTCGAGGCCCTGACCCGCACGCGCAACAGCATGGTGCGCGACCTGGCCCAGGCGGTGGTCAACTTTGTGCGCACCCTGGAGGCGCGCCAACAGACCCAGTTGGCCCTGGACGCCGAACGCCACCGCCTCAAGAGCCTGGTGCGCGGCATGCCCGACCTGGTCTGGTTGAAGAACGCCGAGGGCGTGTTTCTGCAATGCAACCGGCGCTTCGAAGACCTGATGGGCCACCCCGAGGCCGAACTGCTGGGCAAGACCGACTACGACTTTGTGACGCGCGACCTGGCCGACCTGTTCCGCCAGAACGACCTGCAGGCCGTGCTGGCGGGCCATCCCGTGAGCAACGAAGAATGGCTGACCTTTGCCAGCGACCAGCACCGCGAGCTGGTGCAGACCGTCAAGGCCCCGCTGTACGACCAGGACGGTGCCCTGTTGGGCGTGCTGGGCGTGGCGCGCGACATCACCGCCGCGCGCTCGGCCGAACACGCGCTGCGCGACAGCGAGGCCACGCTGCGCCGCACCCAGCAGTTGGCCCGCATCGGCAGCTGGACGTTGCACATGCGCGACGGCAGCATCCGCTGGTCTGACGAAACCTACGAGTTGTTCTGGGTGGACAAAGGCACCCCCATCACCGCCGCCAGCTTCATGGAGATGGTGCACCCGGAAGACCGCGACGCCGTGCGCCAGGCCTGGCACGCGGCCCTCAAGGGCAAGCGTTACGACATCGAGCACCGGGTGGTGCTGCAGGGCGTCACCCGCTGGATCCGCGAGCGCGCCGAATTGAACCGGGACGACTCAGGCCGGGTGATCTGGGCCGACGGCATGGCACAGGACATGACGGTGGTGCGCCAGGCTGGCGAAGCCCTGCGCCAACGCGAGCAGATGTACGCAGCCGTGATGAGCCAGTCGGACAACGGCATCGTGCTGATCGAACTGGAGACCCTGGCCTTCGTCGAGTTCAACGAAGCGGCCTGCACCCTGCTGGGCTACACCCGCCAGGAGTTCGGCCACCTGACGATCTACGACGTGACCCCCGCCCAGGGCCGGGGGCAGTTGCAGGAGCGCCTGCGCGCCGTGCAGGAGGCAGGCGCCGCACACGACGAGGTACAGCGCAGCCGCAAGGACGGCAGCCTGCTCGACCTGGCCATCAGCTCGCGCATCATCGAGATCCAGGGCCGGCGCTACATCTCGGCCATCTGGACCGACATCACCCGCCAGAAGGAAGACCAGCGCGCCCTGCTGCGCTTCCAGAACCAGTTGCAGGACATGGTGGCCGAGCGCACCGCCGAACTGGCCGCAGCCAAAGAGGCCGCCGAAGCCGCCAACCGGACCAAGAGCGCCTTCCTGGCCAACATGAGCCACGAGATCCGCACGCCGATGAACGCCATCATCGGCATCACCCACCTGATCCAGCGCGACAACGTGAGCCCGCAACAACGCAGCCGGCTCGACAAGGTGAACGACGCCGCCCACCACCTGCTGGGCATCATCAACGACATCCTGGACTTCTCGAAGATCGAGGCCGGCCGCATGTCGCTGGACCCGACCGATTTCGAGGTGGCCCATGTGATCGGCAACGTGTGCAACCTGCTGGGCGACAGCGCCGCCGACAAAGGCCTGGCCCTGCAGACCGACATGGCCACCCTGCCCGCCCAGTTGCACGGCGATGGCCTGCGACTGGGCCAGGTGCTGCTGAACTTCACCAGCAACGCCATCAAGTTCACCCAGCAGGGCCGCGTGCTGCTGCACGGGCGTGTGCTGCGCGAGGAAGGCCCGCGCCTGTGGGTGCGCTTTGAAGTGCGCGACACCGGCATCGGCCTCAGCCCCGAGCAGCAGCAGCGCCTGTTCCAGCCGTTTGCACAGGCCGACGTGTCCACCACACGTCGCTTTGGCGGCACCGGCCTGGGCCTGGTGATCTCGCGCCGCCTGGCCGACATGATGGGCGGCACCGTGGGCGTGGACAGCACTTTGGGCCAGGGCAGCACCTTCTGGATCGAGGCGCCGTTTGGCCAGGCCCAGCACGCCAGCCCACGCGAGGCCGCGGGGCGCACCGCCGCAGCCCAGGCCAGCGCGCCCGCCCCCACCCGCCCCCCGGCCCTGACGGCGGGCCGCAGCGACGTGGAACAGGCCCTGGCCCGGTACCGCCAGGCCCGCCTGCTGCTGGCCGAAGACAACGCCCTGAACCAGGAGGTGGCCCTGGACCTGCTGAGCCATGCCGGCCTGCAGGTGGACTTGGCCCAGGACGGCCAGGAAGCCCTGGAGCGCGCCCGCGAAACCGCCTACGACCTGATCCTGATGGACCTGCAGATGCCGCACCTGGATGGCCTTCAGGCCACCCGTGCCATCCGGCAATTGCCCGGCCATGCCCTCACGCCCATCCTGGCCATGACCGCCAATGCGTTCGAGGAAGACCGGCAGGCCTGCCAGGCCGCCGGCATGAACGACCACATCGCCAAACCGGTCGACCCCGAAGGCCTGTACCGCACCCTGCTGCAATGGCTGCCCCCCAAGCTCGCGGACACCCCTGCGCCGTCGACCGCCGAGCCCGTCGGCACGGCACCCGCCACCACGCCTGAAGCCCACCCAGCCGAGGCCCTGCCGCCCGACCTGCCCCCTGCCCTGCTCGCCGTGCCCGGCCTGTCGCTGAGCCAGGCCCTGCGCAACGTGCTGGGCCGCCCGCAGCGGCTGATGGCATTGCTGCACCGCTTTGGCCTGGAGCACGGTGCCGATGCCCAATCGGTGCAGGCCTTGCTGCAGGCCGGCAACACAGAAGGCGCCCAGCGCACGGCCCATACCCTCAAGGGCCTGGCCGGCACCCTGGGCCTGAGTGCGGTGCAGCACACCGCTGAAGCCCTGGAGCACCGGATCAAGCAGCCGGGCTGCCCCACCGAGCCGGCAGAACTCAATCAACTGGCCACCCAGCTCAACACCCTGGCCCCCTGGCTGCGGGCTCTGGCGGCCCCCGCCACCACACCTGGAGCCCCCCGGCCGGCGATCGATCCGGCCAGCCTGGCTGCGCCCCTGCAGAGCCTGCGCGAGCTGCTGCGCACCGACGACGTGCGCGCCACCACGGCCTACGCCGCGCTGGCGGACGAGCTGCGCACCCTGCACCCCCAGGCGGCCGAGCAGATGGATCGGCAACTGGGCGACTACGCCCTCGATCAGGCCCTGATCACGCTCGACACCCTGCTGGCCGCCGAGCCCGCGTTGCGTCAGTGAATGGCGCCGCGCAGCACCAGTTCGACCAGGTCGATCTCGCGCATCAGCACGCGGTAGGTCTCGTCGTTGATCTGGTGCCGCTCGCGCAGGCCGGCCAGCTCTTCGCGCTCGACCTGCAGCGCCATCAGGCGCAGGTGCTTTTCGAGGGCCAGCACACCTTGCGACACCAGGCGTGACTCTTCATCGCCCACCGCTTCATTGAGGCGGTGGTGGTACAGGTGCTGCACGCGCTGGCGCACCTCGTCGGCGGCCTCGCGGGCAGGGCCTTGCGCCGCGTCGGCCACGCGGTCGACCTCCGCATCGACCTCCGGTGAGCGCAGGGCCAGCAAAGCGGCACGCGAGGCACGCTTGCGCGCCCAGCGCAGCTCGCGGTTGCGCCGCAGGCTGCCCGGCCCGCTGGCCGTGCCCAGGCGCCGCAACAGCCAGGGCAAGCCGATGCTGCCCCCCAGCAGCGAGATCACGATGATCATCGTCGCCTGAAAAATCAGCAGCTCGCGCGCCGGAAACGGCGTGCCATCGGAGAGCAAGACCGGCAAGCCCAGCACCGCCGCCAGCGTGATCCCGCCGCGGATGCCGCCCAGCGAAGCCACCCCCACCCAGCTCAGCGGCACCGGCCGCACCGTGCCCCGGCGCCAGCGCCTGGGCAACCAGGCCGGCAGGGCCGCGCCCACGGCCAGGCTGACAAACCGCACCGCCAGCAAGGCCAGGGCAATGCCGGCCGTGCTCACCAGCAACGGCCCCAACGCATGCCCGTGGTGCACCGGGGCTCCGGCCTCTTTCAGGTCTTGCAGCGGCTCTTGCAGGTTTTGCAGCAGCTCGGGCAATTGCTGGCCCAGCAGCACGAACACCAGGCCGGTGAAGGCAAAGCGGATCACCTCCCAGGTGCCCTGGGCCTGCACATGAAAGGCATTGAAGCGCGTGCTGCGCACATCGAACTGGCTGGCCGCCATGCCGGCGGCCACCGCGG
The DNA here is from genome assembly GCF_059416245.1 of Curvibacter sp. GW821-FHT09D12. Lineage (NCBI taxonomy): Bacteria > Pseudomonadati > Pseudomonadota > Betaproteobacteria > Burkholderiales > Comamonadaceae > Curvibacter > Curvibacter sp. GW821-FHT09D12. Next base: position 87,093 of record NZ_JBWKOU010000013.1, read on the forward strand.
CCAGTACCCCCGACAGGCCGAAATGCTCGGCCAGCAGATAGGGGCCGAAGGGCATCAGCAGAATCACCAGCACGGGCGGGGCAGCCTCGGCCCCCTCGCGCCAGAACAGAAAACGGTCGTGCAAGGCGGCAAACACCCGCGCGAACACCAGCCCCACCAGCACCCCGCCGCCCGACATCCACACCATGTCGAGCAGGGCACGCCCCAGCGAGAACTGCTGGGTGAGCGTGGCTGCCACCGCAAACTTGACCGCCACCAGGGCCGAGGCGTCGTTCATCAGCGACTCGCCCTCGAGAATGGTCTGCAACCGCGGCGGCATCGGCAGCCGATGCGCCACCGCCGACACGGCCAAGGCATCAGTGGGCGACAACACCGCCGCCAGCACAAAAGCCACCGACAGCGGCATGGCCGGCAGCAGCCAGTGGATCACATGCCCCACCCCCAACACCGTGACCAGCACCAGCCCCACCGCCAGCAGCAGGATCGGCCACATGTTGGCGCCGAACTCGCGCTTGGGCATCTGCCAACCATCGGCAAACAACATCGGCGGCACCAGCAGCAACATGAACGTGGCGGGGTCCAGCTCCACCCGCAGGCCCGAGGCCGGCCAGGCCGCCATCGCCCCCATCAACAGCTGCAGCAGCGGCTGCGGCAGCCGCGGCCAGAAGCGCGCCATCACGCCCGAACAGGCCACCAACAGCAACAAGGCCAAAAGAGAAAGAACACTCTGCATCGACAACCCAGACAAACCGCCTCCGGCCCGCGACCGGAGGCCCCGACTGTAGACGCCAAGCCCACCCCCTTGGGGTGAAGCCCAGGCAAAGCGGGGGCAAAAATATTAACAGGCCGCCCCAGACCAAGACCCGCTCAGCATTCCAGTCTTGCCTGAGAGCAAGACAAGCCCCACGGTTGCTGCCAGAATAAACAAGGGAGGTTGAAGGAAACGATGCCGAACGCCGCCGCACGTCTCATGCGCAATCTGCGTCACCTGTGGGTGGCCCCCGAACTGGGGCTGCTGTACCACCGGCGAGAGCGGCGCGTGCGCCTGCTGACCAGCGTCATGATGATGACCATGGGCCTGGTGTGGGGCGCGTTCTTCGTCTCCAAGAACCTGTGGCTGGTGGTGGGCATGGACGCCATGCTCTTCTTCTTCGGGCTGATCAGCCTGACCCTGACCTGCCTGAACCGGCGCCAGGCCGCCAACTTGGTCATCTTTGGCAGCCTGCTGATCATCGTCATCGGCAATGCCGTGCTGCTGGACCCACCCAGTGCCCTGGCCCCGCGATCCACCCACCTGTACCTGCTGGGCCTGGGTGTGGCCGCGCTGGTGGCTTTTCGCGACGACGACCCGCGCCTGCGCTACGGCGTGGCCCTGCTTTGCCTCAGCACCTTTGTGGTGCTGGCCGCCACCACCGCCAACTTCGTGCCTGGCTACGCCCTGCCCGACGACATCCGCGTGCCCGGCACCTGGCTGCAGACCCTGGCCGCCACCACCATGCTCACCCTGCTGGTCAACGTGCTGCTGACCGACGCCACCGAGCGATCCGAGCTGGAGGCCGACCTGGTGCAGGCCCTGGTGCAGCACCAGTTCGAGCTGCACTATCAGCCCCAACTGGACACCACGGGCCGGGTGCTGGGCGCCGAGGCCCTGCTGCGCTGGCGCCACCCCACGCGCGGCCTGGTCATGCCCGGCCAGTTCATCGACCTGGCCGAACAGACCGGCCTGATCGTGCCCATCGGCCAATGGGTGCTGGAGACCGCCTGCACCCAACTGCAGGCCTGGTCGGAACACCCCGAGCGCAGCGCGTGGTGCCTGGCCGTGAACATCAGCCAGCGCCAGTTTCGCCAGGCCGACTTTGTGCCCAAACTGCTGGAACTGCTGCAGCACCACCACTTCAGCCCCAGCCGACTGGAACTGGAGCTGACCGAAACCATGCTGGTCGAAGACATCGACGACATCAAGACCAAAATGCTCACCCTGGCCAGCCACGGTGTCACGTTTTCGCTGGACGACTTTGGCACCGGCTACTCGTCCCTGAACTACCTCAAACGCCTGCCGCTGAACAAACTCAAGATCGACCAATCCTTTGTGGCCGACGTGCTGACCGAAGCCAACAGCGCCGCCATCGTGCGCATGGTGCTGGCCCTGGGCAGCACCATGAACCTGCAGGTCATCGCCGAAGGCGTCGAAACCCCAGAGCAACACGCCTTTCTGGTGGACAACGGCTGCCAGCAATTTCAGGGCTACCTGTTCAGCCGGCCTGTGCCGGTGCGGGAGCTGGAGGCCTGGCAGGGATCAGCGCGCGCCGGGTGGCCTGGGGCGGTGGGTGGCGGGGTATTGGCCAAGTGAAATCGCAGGGGGCGAGCACATGGGGGCATCTGGCCTGGGCCCCGTTGAAAGGGCCCCTTGTGCCCGGCTTGCGCTAGGGTGGGGCCCCACAAAATCGGCTCAAGGGGCCCGAACCGGGGCGACTTCAGACACCAGGAGCACAACACATGAAGATCCGACTGATTGACGCCAGCGAATTGAACGACCTGCTGGCACTGTACAAACACCTGCACACCACAGACGAGCCATTGCCTGAAACCAACATCGTGCAAAGCGTGTGGCACGAGTTGCTGAGCCACCCTCGGTATCGGTACTTTGGCGGCTACCTGAATGAGCAGTTGATCGCGAGTTGCAACCTCACCCTCATTCCCAACCTCACCCGGGGCTGCAGACCCTGTGGCGTGATCGAGAACGTCGTCACCCATACCGAACATCGAGGTCAAGGTCACGGTCAGGCGATCCTCCAACATGCGCTCGCACAGGCCTGGTCGGCGGGCTGTTACAAGGTCATGCTGATGACCGGCCGCAAAGACCCCGCCACGCTGCGCTTCTATGAGTCAGCGGGCTTTGATCGCCATGAAAAGCAGGCCTTCATCGCCAAGCCACCGGCCCCGATGGGTGCCGAGGGATGAGAGAACGGGATGAGGATGAAAGGCCCGAAAAGACAGTGCCCTCATTTGCCGAACGTCACCCGGTGCGGCGGAGAGGCGTCACTTCGAGCCGCGAGGGCCGCTCTTGGAAGCGCTAAAAGGGCGGGTCGCACAGGCCGCTGTATGGGCGGCCCGGTTCATCCCAAAAGCCGCCGAATCTCAGCAGCGACCTCCTCAGGCGAGCCCATCGACGTATCCACCACCAGATCGTAATCACGAACAAACGCCAGATGCCCGAATTGCTCCCGCGCCATGCCCGTCGCGCGGTCATCACGAAGTCGCTCGCGCTGCTCCAGCGTGGCCAGAGGGGCTTGGACCCCCACCAGGCACAGCGGGCGGGCTGACAAAACGTCAAGGCAGGCCTGCAGCTCGGCCTCATCGCGCAGCACGGTGGCTTCCGTCGTGCCTCTCCCTGATAGGCGTAGAAAAGCAGCCTTTGTAATCCAGATGGCTGTTGGCACGCACCCAATTCGGCGCTTTTTTGAGAAGTTTCCGAGAAGCATCCGGACCGTTTAGCAAAGCGTTTAGCAAAAATCCCTATAACCCATTGATTTAAATAGATTTTTTCTCATCCAGATTGTTAGAAAGAAGTTTGCTAAACGCTCATTTCAAAGTGTAGAAAGGCTTTCCTCGGGCCACCTGCTTGACCAGGAAGCCATCACCACCACTCCATTTTTTTAGATAGCGAGACGCCTCAACCGACGCAGAGGGCGACTCACCCAGCCCGAGGAGGTCGCGCAACTGCGCGTTGTCGATGCGTTGGTGATCCGCCAGATAGACCTTCACCATCTCGGCGTACCGGACCGGGTTCAGCCCACGCGTGCGGGTGTAAGCCGCTTTGCCCTTCAATGCCTTGGCTACCCCCTTGGCTAGGTGGTAGGTGGCCGCAGAGGTATGGCCTTTGCGCTCCATCAGGTCGAGGGGTGGTTGGCACATGGCCTCCAAAACCTGCTTGGCCTCGTCTTTTTGCAATTGCAAGACTTCGGCGACCTCTGCTACATCAATGAATGACTGCCCCATCAATGTGTCCAAAACCAGAAGGTGGTCCAGCGACACGTCGGCCCCTTGCGCATCGAGTCGCGCCACCAACTGAGCCAACTCTTCATGGGTCTCGCGGTTGAACATGCGCAAGGTGACCGAAAAACCATCTGTTTGATAGACAGGGCGGCGTTTGCCATAGATCAGTGCAGATCTGAAGATGCGGCGCCGGCCCACACCAGACGACTCAACCAACCTCAGCTTCACCAAGGCGTTCGCCAGCGTCCGATTCCGGGGCACGGCCTCATGCCGCAGGATATTCTCAGGCGTGATGCCCGCAACAAAACCACCCGGGCTGGTCACAACCAGTTCTTTGGAGGAATGCCGAATGAGAATCTCCCCCGGGTTCAGATAGTCGCGGTGCGTCAGGGCATTCAACACGGCCTCACGCACCCCCTCCACCGGAAACTGTGGAATGCGCACCTTGAATAGGCCCAACTCCACCTCACGCTCGGGGTTCAGCGGCCCGACAAACACCTGCTCCATGCGCTCCACCGCCTCCAGCAGGGGCAAGCGGTCGATGTCATTGCGTGCCACAGTGGTCTCACTGTCGTGCAGCACGTAATGAAACTGGGCTTGGGGGCAATGTGCAGTCAGCACTTCACGCCTGGCAAACAACAACATACCGGCGTGTGTCACCCGTCCATCCCGCACGGCCTCCAAGCCCTGCAGAAAGCGGGACTCAGACAACTCCAATAAACCTGACGAAGGCGCCTTGGTTCGCAAAATCTGCCGCGCCCGTTCGATTTGCAGCGGATCTAGGTCCTGCAGCGTCAACCCCTGTGCCACCGCACCACTCCAATCCAAGGCGGCGGTTCTCACCTGTGCGTGCTGAAACGCACTGGGATCCAGAGGCATGCAGTTTTTGCTGATCCGCTGCTTGAACAGACCAGCCGCCGTACCATAGGGTTTGTTTTGCCCCGCTGCCACACGCATCACAAGCAAGCGGCCTGTGCCTTCCGGCACCAGTAACTCAAACACTTCGGCGTCGATCCCTGGAATCGTGCCGTCGTATATACCCCGTCGAAAAACATCCAGATCGTGCCCCTTACAACCCTGAATGGCCTGGGCTCGCCCTTTCACCTTGTCCGCAACGCCAAAGACCACCGCGCCACCACCCGCATTGGAGAAGCACACGGCGTACTCGCAGGCCACCCTGAGATCTTCTTTGGGCCCCAGTGAAGGTTTGAAATCCAGGTATTGGCCTTCCAGGTCATCGGCCACGTGGTGATCCAACTGATCCACGATTTGAACGATCTCGGAGGCGCTAGGAATGCTCATAACAAGGCCGCGGCAAGTTGTGACTCGGCCTCAGGGGGCACCATTGTCAGAGATACATTTGACGACGATGAGGCCCAGCACCCAGTGCTTGTTTTCGGCCGCGTCCATGTTGGCCCAAAGCTTGTCGGCGGTGGCCCAGAGGGTCTTTTTGATGTCTTCCAGCATGCGGTCGTCACCAGGGTCGCCTCATCCATTGGATCGGCACACTCCCTGCAGTTTTTTTGTTCGTTGATGCGGGATGATGGTACACAGCTTTACAGGACCATCGTGAAGCATGTGACCCAAGATCATCAAGCCTGATCCTGTCGCCAAATTGGCCCGGATCCTCTGCTCGACATTCATGCAACACATGAAGAATTAGAAGCTGACGGGGCTTCCGGTTTGTTGAAGCGGCCAAGCGGGACCGGCGGGGGGGGGGAAGCCCGGCAGCCTTCACGGAGGAGCCAGTGCACAAGGTAGATCTCGTCATCAGGCCTGGGCACGTTAGCTAACCACCCAAAAGCCGCCGAATCTCAGCAGCAAGCTCCGCAGCCGACCCCGTCGACGTATCCACCACCAGATCGTAGCCACGAACAAACGCCAGATGCCCGAATTGCTCCCGCGCCATGCCCGTCGCGCGGTCATCACGAAGTCGCTCGCGCTGCTCCAGCGTGGCCAGAGGGGCTTGGACCCCCACCAGGCACAGCGGGCGGGCTGACAAAACGTCAAGGCAGGCCTGCAGCTCGGCCTCATCGCGCAGCACGGTGTCCAGGATGATTTCAAACTCGGAGTCGACCAGGCGGCGAAGCGTGGCGCGCAAGTTCTCGCAGTGGATGCGGTAGGCCAGCGCCTGCTCTTGGGCACTGCGCATGTCGCGGCGCCTTGACATGGTGACAAAGGCGTCCAGGCTCACATGAAACGAGGGGACCAGGGCGCTGTCTTGCAGGGCCGCAGCGATGCTCGATTTGCCCGCGCTGGTGGGGCCGTGCAGAACGATGGCGAAGGGCTTCCGCGCTAGTTGGCGGCCATGGCCTCGGCTCACGCCGCTGCCGCCGGCTTGCCAGTCTGCGAGGCCACAGCCTGCACAGCGGGTTCGGCCGCAAAGCCTTGGGCCTGGGCTGCCTGGCGAAGCTCTTCCGTGGTCTCCCCAGCGCCGCCCGGCCTCCAGCCCGGGGGCCGCAGCAGGTAGCCCAGCAGGGCACGGGCCGAAGGGGCGGCTTTCACATCGCGCCACAGCGACAGCCAATGCTCAAACTCGATCTTGAACAGGTTGTAGCCCGTGCTGGGTTTGACCAGGCCGTAGCGGATCGGTACGCCCTGCTGCTCGGGAATGTAGGTGCCAAACAGGCGGTCAAACACGATCAGAACGCCACCATAGTTGCCATCAAGGTAGATCAGGTTGGAAGCGTGGTGCACGCGGTGGGCCGAGGGGGTGTTCAGAATCCATTCCAGCGGGCCCAGACGCGGGATCCAGGTGGCGTGTATCCAGAACTGGTAGAGCAGGTTCAAGGACAGCATCACCAGGATCACCCTGGGGGGCATGCCCAGCCAGGGGGCGAGCATGAAGAACAGCAGGGTGCCGGTGAGTTTGCCCGTCCAGCCAAAACGGTAGGCCGCCGACAGGTTGAGCTGGTTCGAAGAATGGTGAATGGCGTGGGTGCACCAGAACCAGCGGATGCGGTGGGCGGCGCGGTGGTACCAGTAGTAGCAAAACTCCTGGCCAATGAAGCAGGTGGCCCAGCCGGTCCAATGGTCCATGGGCAGGGTGAAGAGGCGGTGCGCCCAGATCCACTGCATGGCGCCAAACCAGAAGCTGAGCGGCAAGGCCCAGCGCAAAAAGTACTCGCGCACCAGAAAATCGATCAGCGAGATGCCGGCGGCCTTCCAGTCGTAGGGGCCCCGTCCCTTCCACAGCGACAAGACCACGGCCTCAAGCAGCGAAGCCACCAGCACGGTGACCACGGCAAATTTCAGAACCATCAACATCGCGGTCATGGCCACTCCTGCTGGGTTGCATTGGATGTGCGCGGATTTTGCACCAAGGGCGCCAAACGGCTTGCGGGGTCACGCAAGCTCTCACGGCATCAGCATGGCCTAGCAGCCCGACCAACGGCCAGCCACCACCCCCCAAGGGCCCGCGCCAGCGCGGCCTGGCCCCCAAGAATCTGAAACACCGGCCGGGGCCCAATGCACTCCCCTCGCGCCCGGCTGCCCCCATGCCACAGGCCATGCCACCCCCCTGCCCCATCCGCCCCGCCACCCCCGACGACCGGCCCGCCCTGGCCCACATCATCGGCAGCGCCTTCGCCGACGACCCCGTGTCGCTGTGGGCCATGGGCTCGGCGGCCTTGGTGGTCGACACGTTTGCGGCGCTGATCGCCCAGGTGTACCTGCCGCGCGGGCATTGCACGCTGTTGGGGGATGGGCAGGCCGCGGCGCTGTGGTTGCCGCCGGGAGGGCACAAGCAGCTGCCGCTGGCGGCCACGCTGGGCCTGGGCTTGAGGCTGCTGGGGCGGGCCCACCCGCGCCACAGTTGGCGCGCCTGGCAGCTGGACCAGGCGCTGCAGGCCCGGCGGCCGGCGCGGCCGCACCTGTACCTGTTCGCAGTAGGGGTGTTGCCCGGGCAACAGGGGCAGGGCCTGGGGCACCAGCTGATCAGCCACACGCTGCAGCAGTGCGATGCACAGGGGCTGCCGGTGTTTCTGGAGAACACGCACCCGCGCAACCTGGGGCTGTACAGCCGCCTGGGTTTTGAGGCCCTTGAAACTTATGCGCCGGTGCCGGGCTGCCCGGTGGTGACGGCCATGTGGCGCCGACCCCTGCCGTAGGCCATGCCCCCATCAAGCCACGATGGAGCGCTGCAGCAAAAACTCGGGCTGCTGGTTGAACTGCACTTTGTCGATGCTGCGAAAGCCCAGTTGCAGGTAGCCCAGCAGGTGCTTTTTGTCGCAGCTGGCCCACAGCAGGCGGATGCCGCTGGCGCGCAAAAGGGGCTCTGTCGCCTCGATGAGGGCGGGCAGCACAAAGCGGCGGCCGACCATGATGCGTGACGAAAACAGCACCAGGCCCTCGGCTGTCTGGCCCTGCTCCTTGGGCACCGAAAAACCATAGCGCTCAAGCTGCAGGGTCACGCCCATGTCGAAGTTGAGGGCCACGGCGCCGATCAGCTCGCCCGCCACCTCGGCCACCACGATGCGCTGGCCGGCATAGGGCACCAGGATGCGGGCGCGCTGCGGTTCGGGATCGAAGGCCCACAGGGTGTCGAAGGTGCCCGGGGGGTGCTTGCGAAAGGCCTGGTACAGGGCTTTTTCATAGACGGCCAGGCGCTCGGGGGCGCTCAGGTCGAGCTCGGAGATGCACAGGTCTGAGGGAGTGGGGAGCATGGTGAGTGGCAGGGCTAAGGGGGATGCTGCGGCAGTATCGAGCGGCCGTTGGCGCACACCGGGCCGGGCGGCGTGGGCGTCGATCACCGGCGGGGTTGGGGGGGCGCATGAGCGGCTGGGTGCAGCCCCCTCAGCGGTCAGTCGCGAGCGAGCCCAGCCAGCCATCGGTTGGCCGGGCTGGCCCAGTCGATGACTGGCGGGCCAGGCCTCCGAGTTTCGGCAGGCCGGCCATTAGAGTGAAACGATGACATCCATTGACCACCTGATGCGCGCCAATGCAGGCAAATCGTTGACTCATGTCAATTTCAGCAGCCTGTCGATGCCGCAGCCAGGGGCACCCTCCGGGCCACCGGTGGCGCCACGGCGCGCGGTGCCGCCGGGCTGACGCCTGGCGGGTGACCCCGCCCCGTCTTCCCTCCCCCCCCCCTCTTCTGTACACCCTGCGGCCCCCGCCGCGGGGCGGGGTTTCTTTTGCCTTTTGCTTTGTTTTCACACCAAGGGAGTTCTTCATGCGTGAGATCGCGATTGTCGGAATCGGTTGCCACCTGCCCGGGGGCGTGCGCAGCCCGGCAGACCTGTGGAACCTGCTGCTCAGCCAGGGCGACGGCATGGTCGACATCCCGCCCGAGCGCTGGAACCAGGAGCGCTTCTACGACCCCGACCCTGAGGTGCCCGGGCGCCTGTACACCCGGCGCGGTGGCTTTCTGCAGGCCTCGCTCGAAGAGTTCGACCCCGAGTTCTTTGGCATCTCGCCGCGTGAGGCGGCCATCATGGACCCGCAGCAACGCCTGCTGTTGGAGGTGACCCAAGAGGCGCTCGACGACGCGGGCCACGCCAGCCGGGTGGCCGGGCGGGCGGTGGGGGTGTATGTGGGCGGGTTCACGGCCGACAACATGGCGGCGCGACACAACGAGGCCACGCGCCGCGCCATCTCGATGCACACCCCGACCAGCAGCAGCTACACCATGCTGTCCAACCGTCTGTCGTTTGCCTTCGACCTGCGCGGGCCCAGCATGACGCTGGACACAGCCTGCTCGTCGTCGCTGGTGGCCCTGCACCAGGCCGTGGCGGCGCTGCAGCGCGACGAGATCGAGATGGCCCTGGTGGGAGGCGTCAATGCCATGCTGCGGCCCGAGACCTTCATCTCGATGTGCAAGGGCCACTTTCTGGCCCCCGACGGGCGCTGCAAGACCTTTGACAAGGCCGCCGACGGCTACGCCCGCGGCGAAGGTGCGGCCATGGTGGTGCTGCGCCCGCTGCAAGCCGCCCTGGCCGATGGCGACCGCATCTACGCGGTGGTGCGGGCCACGGGCTGCAACCAGGACGGTCGCACCCCCGGCATCACGGTGCCCAGCGAGCAGGCCCAGGCCGAACTGATCGCCCAGGTCACCGCGCGGGCCGGCCTGGCACCGGCCGAGATCGGCTATGTCGAGGCGCATGGCACCGGCACCTCGGTGGGCGACCCGATCGAGATGGCGGCCATCGGCCGCATGCTGGGCGCGGTGGCGGGGCGCCAGGTGCCGCTGCGCGTGGGCTCGATCAAGTCGTCCATCGGGCACACCGAGGCGGCCGCGGGCGTGGCCAGCGTGATCAAGGCGGCGCTCACCCTGCACCACCGCACGGTGGCGCCCCAGGCCGGGCTGAACGAACTCAACCCTGCCATCCCCTTTGAGGACTACCGCCTGCAGGTGCCGCGCCAGGCCGAGCCGTTTCCGGCCGGCTACGCGCAGCCGGCGGCATCGGTGAACGGCTTTGGCTATGGCGGCACCAACGCCCACGCGGTGCTGGTGGGTGCGCCCGACGCCGTCACCACGGCCGCCACCGCCCCCACGGCGTTGGCGCAAGCGCCACGCCGGGCACGATCCCCCCTGGCCCGCCTCTGCCCCGTGTCGGGCCGCAACGAGGCCGGGGCCCGGGCCTATGCCCAGGCGCTGGCCGAATCGGTGGCGGCCCTGAGCAGCACCGACGAGGTGGATGCCTGGGTGGACGCGCTGTGGACACGGAGGCAACACCAGCCCTGCCGCTTTGCCGTGCCCTACGCCGATCGCGACGAGCTGCTGGAGCGCCTGCGCGAACTGGGCCTGGGCCGCGGCAAGGCCCCACAACGGGTGCTGCCGCAGCAGGGCGCGCAGCCCGAGCTGGTGTTTGTGCTCAGCGGCATGGGCCCGCAGTGGTGGGGCATGGCGCGCCAGCTGCTGACCGCTGAGGGGCCGTTTGCCCAGGTGGCCCGCGAGATCGATGCGATCTTTCGACCGCTGGCGGGCTGGTCGCTGATCGATGAGCTGCTGCGCGACGAGGCGCAATCCAGGGTGGGCAGCACGCGGGTGGCGCAAACCGGCAATTTTCTGGTGCAGGTGGGCCTGGCGGCCGAACTGGCCGCGCTGGGCATCCGCCCGGCGGCCCTGGTGGGCCACAGTGTGGGTGAAGTGAGCGCGGCCTACCTGTCGGGCATGCTCAGCCTGCGCGAGGCGGTCACCGTGTCGTACCACCGGGCACGCCTGCAGGCCCAGCAGGCAGGTACGGGCAGCATGCTGGCCGTGGGCTTGCCCGAGGCCGCCGTGCAGGCCCGCATCACCCACCTGCAGGGGGTGGAGATCGCCGCCGTCAACAGCCCCACCGGCGTGACGCTGGCCGGTGCCACCGAACCCCTGCAGCAACTGGCCGCCGAGTGGGAGCAGGCGGGTGTGTTCAACCGCCTGCTGCAGGTCGAGGTGCCTTATCACAGCCACCGGATGGATCCGATATTGCCGGCCTTGCGCGATGCCCTGGCCCGGCTGAATCCGCAGGCCCCGCAGCGGCCGCTGTACTCCACCGTGAGCGGCCAACGGGTGAGCACCGAGACCGCCCCCGAGCTGTGGGATGCCGACTACTGGGCCGCCAACGTGCGCCAACCCGTGCGCTTTGCCGCGGCTCTCGACGCGCTGGTCAACGACGGCTACCGCGGTTTTCTGGAGCTGGGGCCGCATGCGGTGCTGTCGGGCAACATCCGCGAAATTCTGAGCCGGCGCGGCGAGCCCGGCGCCAGCGTGCCCACCCTGGTGCGCCAGCAGCCTGACGACGCCAGCCTGCGCGCCACCCTGGCCGAGCTGTATGCGCTGGGCCTGCTCAGCGATGCCGCCCCACCCGGCGGGCTGCTGGGCCCGGTGCCGCACCGCGATCTGCCGGTGCATCGGTTTCAGCGCGTGCCCTTGTGGGCCGAAGTGCCTGACCTGCGGCGCGACCGCCTGGGCGACGAAGGCGCCCCCGTGCTGCCAGGCCTGCGCACCCGGGCCAGCCAGCCCGAATGGGAGTGCGACATCAGCGTGGGCGCCCTGCCCTGGCTGCACGAGCACGTGGTGGCCGGCATGGTGCTGCTGCCCGGCGCCGCCTACCTGGACGCGGCCCTGGCCGCGGCGATGGCCATCACGGGGCGCGAGCACCCGGCGCTGCAAGACGTGGTGTTTGTGTCGCCCCTGATCGTGGGCGAGCACGAGGCGCCGGTGCTGCGCCTGTCGGTCGACGAGGACACCCGCCGCTTCACGGTGCGCAGCCGCCTGAACGACGACAGCGACTGGGTGGTGCACGCCCGAGGCCGCATCGTGGACGCCCGGGTCAACCCGCCGCCGGCCAAGGCCCCAGACCTGCCCCCCAACCCGGCCCCCGATGCCGAAGACAACACCCACCCCATCGATGGCCCCCGACTGTATGAACAGCTCAAGGCGGCCGGGCTGAGCTACGGCCCGCAGTTTCAACGCATCCAGCGGGCCACGGTGAGCGGCGACCGGGTGGAGGCCTGGGTGGACGGGCGCCTCAGCCAGCAGCGCCACCAGGCCCACCCGGCCGTGCTCGACTGCGCCCTGCAGTGCATGGCCGCCTGGGCCAGCGCCGCGGCATCGTCAGCCGAGGCCGGGGCCGCCGCCGCGAGCGGCCCTCTGGTGCCCGCCGCCGTGCAGGCGGTGCGCCAGTTCGGGCCGCTGCCCGAACAGTTGCGGGTCAGCGTGACCCGGGTGGCCCCCGAGGCGCACGAGGCCGATCTGGTGGCCCACATCACGCTGTCAGCCCCCGACGGCCGCTGCGTGATGGAACTGGCCCGCGTGCAGTTTCGCCCCATCACGCCGCGCCAGCCTCTGCTCGACGAGCTGCAGCCGCACTGGTACGAATGGGTGGACACCCCGCTTGATGCACCGCTTGATGGGCCGCCTGCTGTCCCAGCGGATGAAGCGCCGGCACAGCCGCCCACGGCGGACCTCAGCGCCGAAGCCGCAACAGCCACGGCCGTCACAGCAACAACCCCGCCCCTGTTCATCGTCGGCCTGGGCCCGGACAGCCGCAGCTGGGTGCGCGCCCTGGAGGCCACCCACCCGGCCAACCGCTCGGTGACGGCCCAGGGCTGCGAGCCCGGGGCCATTGCCGAGGCGGTGGCGCCCCGGCTGCGCGGCATGCTGGCCGAAGCCTCAGGCGCGGTGACCGTGGTGATCTGCGCCACCACGGCCGCCGGCGCCGCGCCCGCGGCGGGCAGCCCCACCGACGGCTTTGACCTGAGCCAGGCCATGGCCGGCCCGGCCGCGCTGGCTGGGGTGGCCACCGCCGTGCAAGAGGTGCTGGCCGAACTCGAAGAAACCCTGGTGCACCTGCCCCTGGTGCAAGGGCTGGTGCTGACACAAAACGCAGGCATGGCCGCCATGGGCGCCATGGGCGCCAACGCCCCAGCGACGCCCTCAGTCCCCGACGCCGCGCCGCCCGGGCTCAGCCTGGCGTCCCTGGTCGGCGCGCGCCGCACGCTGCGCAACGAGAACTCAGCCCTGCGCTGGCGCTGGCTGGACGTGGACCGACAAGCCACCCCCGCCGACGTGCTGGCAGCCTGGCACACCATGACCCAGGGCAGCACCGAGATCGACGAACTGAAGCTGCACGGCGGCCGGGCCCTGGCCCCGCAGCTGCAACGCACCCTGGCCCAACGACGGGCCGGCTATGAGCAAGGCCGGCGGCTGCCGGACCCCGAGACCAACTTTGCCATCGAGCTGCCTGGCACGCGGCTGCTGGCCGACCTGGCCCTGCGCGAAGCGCCCCGCCGCGCCCCCGAGACGGGCGAGGTGGAGCTGCGCCTGGAAGCCCTGGAGCTCAACTACAAAGACGCCATGAAGGTGATCGGCCTGCTGAGCGAAAAAGAGCTGGGCGGCACGTATTTCGGCATGAACATCGGCATGAGCGGGGTGGGCGTGGTGACCCGGGTGGGGGCCGGGGTGGCGGATGGGATGAGCGACGGAGTAGTGCGGCTGCAGGTGGGCGACACGGTGGTGTTCGGCACCCGCGGCATGGCGCAGCGCTATGTCACCACGGCCCTGGACCATGGCTTTTTCCTCGCCGTGCCGGCCAGCACGCCCCACGCTGAGCTGGGGGCCATGGTGCCTTTTCTCACGGCGCATTACAGCGTGGTGCACGCGGCGCGGGTGCAGCCCGGCGAGGTGGTGCTGGTGCACGGGGGCGCCGGTGGCGTGGGCATGGCGGCCATCCAGGCAGCACGGGCCGCAGGCGCCACCGTGATCGCCACCGCCAGCACGCCCGAGCGGCAGGCGGTGGCAAGGCAGATGGGCGCCGAGCACACCCTCGATTCACGCTCGCTCAACTTTGTCGATCAGGTGCGGGCCTTGACCGCCGGACGCGGCGCCGATGTGGTGATCAGCTCGGCCCCGGGCGAGATCCTGGGTGCCAACCTGGCGGTGGCGGCCGAGTTTGGCCGGGTGGTCGAGGTGGGCAAGCTCGACATCTTCACCAACCGGCCGCTGGCCCTGGCCGCGTTCGAGAAAAACCTGAGCTTTCAGGCCATCGACATCGATCGCATGTCGGCCTTCCGGCCCGCGCTGGTGCAGCAGTTGCAGGCCGAGGTGTTCGGGCAACTGGCGGCAGGCCACTACCGCCCGCTGCCGGGCGAGCTGATCCCGGTGTCGCGCATGGCCGAAGCCTTTGAGAAGGTGCAGCGCTCGGCGCATGTGGGACGGGTGCTGCTGGGCTTTGACGACGCGACCGCCCTGGTGCGCCCCGCCCTGCCGTACACCCGCATCGAAGCCCAGGCCAGCTACCTGATCACCGGGGGCTTTGGCGCCTTTGGCCTGGCCACCGCCCACTGGCTGGCTGCCCGCGGGGCACGCCACCTGGTGCTGGTGGGGCGCAGCGGTGCCACGCTGCCCGCACAAACCCAGGCCGTGGCGGCCTTGCAGGCCCAGGGGGTGGAGGTGATCAGCCGGCAGCTCGACATCACCCACCCCGATGAGGTGCTGGCGCTGCTGCAATCCCTGCAGGCCAGCCAGCCACCGCTGCGGGGCGTGTTCCACACCGCCGGGGTGGTGCAGGACGGGCCTTTCAGCGCCTTGAGCGAACAGGCGCTGCGGGCCGTGCTGGCGCCCAAGGCCCAGGGCGCCTTCAACCTGCACCGGGGGCTGCTGCAGGCCGGAATCACGGTGGACCACTTCGTGCTGTTCTCGTCGGTGGCGGCCATCACGGGCACCGTACCCCAGACGGCATACGCCGCCGCCAATGCCGCGCTGGACGCCCTGGCCGCCTACCGCCACTCGCTGGGCCTGGCCGCCACGGCCGTGAACTGGGGCGCCTTGAGCGGCGGCGGCATGGCCGAGGCCTCGGACGAGGTGGCGCGCTACCTGGCGCTGATGGGCTTCCAGACCACGCCGATGGCGCGGGCCTGCGACTACCTGGACGCGGCCCTGGCGCTGCAGGCCACCCAGGCCGTGATCTGCGAGATCAACTGGGACAGCTGGGGCCGGGCCCATGCCGCCTCGGCCTCGGTGCGGCGCTTTGCCGATCTGGTCAGCACGGCGCGGGCCGGCAGCCGGGCCGGCAACGAGGTCATGGCCCAGCTGGCCGCCCTGCCGCCCGAGGCCCGTGCGGAGGCCTTGAGCGAGCTGCTGGCCGGGCACATCGCCTCGGTGATGGGCATCCCGGCCGAGTCGGTGGACCGGCAGACGCCGCTGCCCGAACTGGGCATGGATTCCCTGATGGCCGTGGAGCTGAACCTGCGCGTGACCACCGCACTGGGGGTCGAGGTGCCGGCACTGGAGTTCACCCGCGGCGGCGGGTTGAACGCCCTGGCGGCGCGCCTGCTGCGCCGCATGGAAGAGGCTGCGGCGCGGGCGGGTTGAGGCAAAAGCTTATCACCCACTTGACAACCATCAGGACACTGCCAAGATGCCATGGGACGCCAGCAGTGCGCAAGCGCTGAAAGCGCTGGTGGGGGTGTATGCGCTTCCTGGCAGATGTTGGGCTGTGCTGACCCTCCACGCCGCCCCCCTCAAAGACCCCAGCGATGTCGCAGGCCTGCCCGGAAGGGTATGGCTATGCCTGGGCCGTGCTGGCCCCGGGCATACCGCCGAAGTTGCGCGGGCACAGAATGGCAGGCATCGACAACAACGACGACAAACATGTCAGGGAGCAAATCAACATCAACGCTCAATCATCCAAGCATCGGGCCCACCGACACACCCCTGATTGGAAGCAAATCAAAATCATTGACGACCAAGAGTGGCCCGTGGCCGGTCCTGGCGTTCAGTTGGTGCAGGCACCCCGAACGCCGCAGGCCTTCTGGCTGGATTGCGTGGATTGCCTGGAGCAGGTTCTCAGCGAGTTGGGCCTGGAGATGCCCCAAGAAGAAGCATTGATGCAAAGCCACCTGTCAGAAGCAGATTTCCGTCGCATGCAAGGTGCCCTGGACTCGGAACAAAAGCGGGCATGGCGCCTGTGAAGACCCCGTCAAGAAAGGAGATTCTCATGAGCGCAAAGACCTCCAGCACGCCAGACAGCTCCGTGCTGGCATTTCTGTCGGGACGTGGACCCAACCCACTGCCAAGCAAGCCCACAAGCACAAGAAACCGCCTTCAAAAGCAATTTCTCGCGGGCGCTTCGCGTGAAATTGCCGAGCAAGACAAAGCCAGCCAGCCGTTGGCCCCGCCCAGCGTCATCGATGATCTGATGGCCGTGATCCGCCTGATTTCCGACAACCACGAGATGATTCAGCTGATCCAAGGAGGCCAGGTTTCGACGGTGTCAGACCTGGCCGCAGCGCTTGGGCGGGAATTACCCAATGTGTCCCGCACGCTTTCCAGGATGGCGGCCTATGGTCTGGTGAGCTTCGACGGCAGCGCCAGAGACGCTCGATCGAAGCGCCCCGTCTGGCGGCTGCACGAGGTGTCGTCTGCAGGCGAAGACCTGGACTGGATTCAGGCCTATTGCCTTGCCCGGGCCTTGAAGAGCCGGGCCAGCGGCGGTGTCATGAGCGACCTGCCAGAGATGGAAAAAGTGGTCAGGGGTTGGGTCGAGTCGACCGCCATGAAGCTGGAACGGGCTGCAGCCGCCCCCTGACGGCCCCTACAGGCAGGCAGTCAAACAAAAAAACCGGGGCCCGTCAGGGCCCCGGCTTCTCGTTGCAGGCAGATCGGAAAAATCAAGCCGATCGATCAAGCCAGCAGCGCATTCACCCGTTTCACATACGCCGCCGGGTCGTCCGGCAGGCCGCCTTCGGCCAGCAGGGCCTGGTCGAACAGGATGTGGGCCAGGTCGTTGAAGTGCACGCTGCCGTCGAGCTTCTTGACCAGGGGGTGTTCGGCGTTGACTTCGAGCACGGGCTTGGCCTCGGGGGCGCTCTGGCCGGCTTGCTTGAGCATGCGGGCCAGTTGGGTGCTCATGCCGCCGTCTTGCACCACCAGGCAGGCTGGCGAATCGACCAGGCGGGTGGTCACGCGCACGTCTTCGGCCTTGTCTTTCAGGGCCTCCTTGAGCTTGGCGAGCAGGGGCTTGAAGGCTTCGGCGGCCTCTTCGGCGGCCTTCTTTTCGGCTTCGTCCTGCAGCGTGCCCAGGTCGACCGCGCCCTTGGCCACGCTTTGCAGCGGGGTGCCGTCAAAGTCGTGCAGGTAGTTGAGCGACCACTCATCCACGCGGTCGGTCATCAGCAGCACTTCGATGCCCTTTTTCTTGAACACTTCGAGTTGCGGGCTGCTCTTGGCGGCGGCCAGGTTGTCGGCGGTGATGTAGTAGATGGCCTCTTGGCCTTCCTTCATGCGGGCCTTGTAGTCGGCCAGGCTCACGCTGACGGTGTCGCTCTGGGTGCTGGCGTAGCGCAGCAGCTTGGCCAGGCGCTGGG
The DNA here is from genome assembly GCF_059416245.1 of Curvibacter sp. GW821-FHT09D12. Classification (NCBI taxonomy): domain Bacteria; kingdom Pseudomonadati; phylum Pseudomonadota; class Betaproteobacteria; order Burkholderiales; family Comamonadaceae; genus Curvibacter; species Curvibacter sp. GW821-FHT09D12. The sequence continues at coordinate 104,880 of NZ_JBWKOU010000013.1, forward strand.
TGTTGCCGAAGTCTTCGCCCAGGCCTTCTTTCAGCACGGCGCCAAACTCGGCGTAGAAGCGGCTGTACTTGCCCTCTTTGGCCTGGTCGTCGGCATCGACCACGTCAGTCACACCGTCGGCACCAGGCGTGGCGTCGTGCTTGTCGTGCTTGGCCAGGTCTTCGAGCATGCTCAGCACGCGCTTGGTCGAGCCTTCGCGGATGGCGCGCACGTCGCGGCTTTCCTGCAGCAGCTCGCGGCTCACGTTCAGCGGCAGGTTGGCCGAGTCGATGACGCCCTTCACAAAGCGCAGGTAGGTGGGCATCAGGGCTTCGGCGTCGTCCATGATGAAGACGCGCTTGACATACAGCTTGACGCCGGCCTTCTTGTCGCGGTTCCACAGGTCCATGGGGGCCTTGGCCGGGATGTACAGCAGCTGGGTGTACTCGGTGTTGCCTTCCACCCGGTTGTGCGACCAGGTCAGCGGGTCTTCAAAGTCGTGGCTGATGGCCTTGTAGAACTCGTTGTACTGCTCGGTGCTGATGTCTTTCTTGTTGCGCGTCCACAGGGCGCTGGCCTTGTTCACGGCCACCCACTCGCCGGTGGGCACCATGGCGCCGGGCTGATCGTTCTCGCCGTCTTTCCACTCTTCCTTCTCCATCAGGATGGGCAGGCTGATGTGGTCGGAGTACTTGTTGATGACCGACTTGAGCTTCCAGAGGTTGAGGTATTCCTCGGCGTCTTCGCGCAGGTGCAGGGTGATGCTGGTGCCGCGCTGGGCGCGGTTGATGGCTTCGACCTCGAAGTCACCGGTGCCGCCGCTGATCCAGCGCACACCGTCTGCGGCCGGCAGGCCGGCACGGCGCGACTCGACGGTGATCTTGTCGGCCACGATGAAGCCCGAGTAGAAGCCCACGCCGAACTGGCCGATGAGCTGGGCGTCGGCCTTCTGGTCGCCGCTGAGCTTGCTGACGAAGTCCTTGGTGCCGCTCTTGGCGATGGTGCCCAGGTTGTCGATGGCCTCTTGCTGCGACAGGCCGATGCCGTTGTCGGTGATGGTGATGGTGCGGGCGCTCTTGTCGAAGGCCACGCGCACTTCGAGGTTGGGCGCGTCTTCGAACAGGGCGCTGTTGTTCAGGGCCTCGAAGCGGAGCTTGTCGCAGGCGTCGCTGGCGTTGGAGATCAGCTCACGCAGAAAGATCTCGGGGTTGGAGTACAGCGAGTGCGTGACGAGGTGCAGCAGTTGGGCCACTTCGGCCTGGAATGACAGGGTCTGTTTGCTCATGGTGTTTCTAGGGTGGACTGTTGCAGTGAAGATCTTCGGGGGTGGGCAGGCCACCCCGGCAGGCGTGAATTATGGGCGTTGCGCCAGCTTTCAAGAGCCAGCGGCAAACCTGGGCCCAAAGGGGTGACCAGATCGCACGGCGGGGGGCAGAAAAGCGCCGATCAAAGGGCTTGCAGCTGCACCTGGGGCAACAGTTGCCGCACATCGTCGGGCTGGCACAGGGCGGTGCCCGGGTGCAGCAGGGCCGCGGCACTGGTGGCCATGGCCATGGCCAGGGCTGCGGGCCAGTCAATCAGATCGGTCCGGTGGGCCGGATGAGGCGGATGGGCCTGACGGGCCAGGGAGGCCACCAGGCCGCCTACAAAGCTGTCGCCGGCCCCGATGGTGCTGGCCACCGCCACCGTCAGCGGCGGGGCGCGCCAGGCTTGCTCAGGGGTGATCAGCAGGGCGCCCTGCTCGCCCAGGGTCAGGGCCACGGCCTGGGCCTGACCGGCGGCCATGAGCTGGCGGGCCGCGTGCAACTGCTCGGCCTCGCCGGGCAGGGCCTGCCCGACCAGCTCAGCCAGCTCGCGCAGACTGGGCTTGAACAGAAACACCCCGGCGCTGAGCGCCGCGCGCAGAGCCGGGCCGGACGAATCCAGCACCAGCCGGGCCCCCAGTGCACGGGCCTGGGCCGCCAGGCGGGCGTACAGATCGTCGGGCACGCCGGGCGGCAGGCTGCCGCTCAGTACCCAGTAGCGCGCCGCGGCACCGTGGCATGCCACGCTTTGCAAGGCTTGCTCGACCTCGGTGGGCTGCAGGCGGGGGCCGGGCAGCACAAAGCGGTAGTCCAGGCCGGTGCTGTTTTCGTGCACCGAGAAGCTTTCACGGGTTTCGGCGGCAATCGGCAGGCCAAGGGCGGGCACGCCCTCCTGGGCCAGCAGGGTGGCCAGTTCGTGGCCGGTGACGCCGCCCTGGGTGTACAGGGCGAGGCCGTCGGCGCCCAGACGGTGCAGCACCCGAGCCACGTTGATGCCGCCGCCCCCGGGGTGCATCACGGCCTCGCTGCAGCGCAGCTTGTGGGTGGGTTCGACCCGGTCGATGGCACTGAGCACATCGAGCGCGGGGTTCAGGGTAAGGGTAAGGATGTCAGGCATGCGTCGACCACCCCCCCGAAACAGCGCCAGGGGGCCAGAGGGCCAGGATCGGCTGGCGTCAGGCAGGCATCAGCCGTCGGCGTTGATGCGTTGCACCAGGGTCTTGAGCACCTCGTCGGCGCGGTCGTTGGCGATCTGGCAGGTGCCGGCCGCATTGTGGCCGCCGCCGCCGTACTCGAGCATCAGGTTGCCCACATGGGTCTTGCTGCTGCGGTCGAGGATGGACTTGCCGGTGGCCAGCACGGTGTTCTGCTTCTGCAGGCCCCACATCACGTGGATGGAGATGTTGGCGGTGGGGAACAGTGCGTAGATCATGAAGCGGTTCACCGCCCAGATGGTTTCCTCCTGGCGCAGGTCCAGCACCACCAGGTTGTCGATCTGGGTGGCGCAGCGCAGGATCTGTTCCTTGGCGCGGGCGGCGTGGTCAAAGTACAGGGTCACGCGCTCCTGCACGTCGGGCAGTTGCAGGATCTGCTCGATGGTGTGGTCGCGGCAGTACTTGATCAGGTCCATCATCAGCGTGTAGTTGCTGATGCGGAACTCGCGGAAGCGGCCCAGGCCGGTGCGCGAGTCCATCAGGTAGTTCAGCAGCACCCAGCCCTGGGGGTCGAGGATGTCGTCGCGCGAGTACTGGGCCGAGTCGGCCTGGTCGACGGCGGCCATCATCTCGTCGGTGATGCGCGGGAAAGCCGCCTTGCCGCCGTAGTGGTTGTAGACCACACGGGCCGCCGAAGGGGCATGGGCCTCGATGATGTGGTTGGCGCGCTCGCCGGTGTTGCGCACGGTTTCCGACTCGTGGTGGTCAAACACCAGGTAGGCGCCGGGCACATAAGGCAGGTTGGTGGTGATGTCGCGCGCGCTGATGGCCACCTTGCCATCCTGCATGTCCTTGGGGTGGACAAAGGTGATCTCGTCGATCAGATCCAGTTCGTTGAGCAGCACGGCGCACACCAGGCCGTCAAAGTCGCTGCGGGTCACAAGTCGGTATTTGTTCGAGCTCATCGGCATCTCCGGCAGATCGTTCAGGACCCGATTCGGGTCAAGGCCACATGTTACAGACTGTATTTAGCGATTCGGTGCGCTGGCGCAAAAAATGCGCCCGCCGCCCGCCTGGCGGGCGGGGGTTGTGGCGTCAGAACTGCTCGCCCGGGGCCAGGTAGCGCCACTGCCCCACCGGCAGTTGGCCCAGCACCACGCGGCCGATGCGGATGCGTTTCAGCCCCACCACCTTCAGGCCCACCTGCTCGCACATGCGGCGGATCTGGCGCTTTTTGCCTTCTTTCAGCACAAAACGCAGCTGTTCGGGGTTTTGCCAGTCCACCTGGGCCGGGCGCAGGGCCTCGCCGTCCAGGCTCAGGCCGTGGCGCAGCAGATCGAGCTTTTCGGTCGGGAAGGCGGCCTGCACATTGAGGGCCACATCGCCGGTGACGGCGGCGTAGGTGACGCGCACCAGGTATTCCTTCTCGGTGTCCGAGTCTTCGCCGATCAGTTGGCGGGCCACACGCCCGTCCTGGGTCAGCACCAGCAGGCCGACCGAGTCGATGTCGAGCCGCCCGGCCGGCGCCAGCCCACGCAATTGCGAGTGGTTGAAGCGGGTGCGGGCCGTGTCGCCATGCCAGTGGTTGGCCGCCTGCACCAGCACCACGGCGGGCTCGTGCCCGTCTTCGGCCTGGCCGCTCACGTAGCCCATGGGCTTGTGCAGCAGGATGGTCACCTGCTGCTCTTGCTGGCCCAGGGCCTCGGGGGCGATCTCGATGCGGTCGCTGTGCTTGACCTGCTGGCCCATCTCGGCCACTTCGCCGTTCACCCGCACCCAGCCTTTTTCGACCCAGTCGTCGGCCTCGCGGCGCGAGCACAGGCGCAGTTCGGCCATGCGCTTGTTCAGGCGCACGGTTTCGATGCCACCCTCAGTGCGCGGGGCACCTTCGGTGCGGGCGGGGCGCTCACCCCGGTCAGGGCGTTCACCTCGGTCGGGGCGGCGCTCGCCGCCGGGGGCCGGCAGCGGGCGCTTGACCGGGATGGGGGTGCGCTCGGCGGGCACGTTGTAGGTGCGGATGCCGGTGCGGGTGCTGAAGCGTTGGTCGTCCTGCGCCGCGCTGTCCTGGCGGTCGTCGCGACGGCCACCGCGGGGGTCGTCACGACGGTCATCGCGCGGGCCGCCGCGGGGCGCGCCGCCGGTGCGGGGGCCGCCCGGGCCACCAGGGCCGCGCGAACCGAAGGGGCCACCCGGGCCGCCGGGGCCGGGGCGTCCGCCCGGGCCGCTGCGGGGGCCGGCCCCTGGGCCGCGGCGGTCGCCCGCGTCGCGGTTGCCGCCCGGGGCGGGGCCACGGCGGCCGGCCGAGGGCGGGCGGGCTGCGCCGCCGCTGCGGGGGCTGGCGGCCTTGTCGCCTTCGGGGCGCGGTGCGCGCAGGGTGAGTCGGGGTTTGGAATCGGACATGCTGATGAGGTGAAAGCCGCAGCACCTGCCTCTCGGGCCAGATGGCTGCGTGTTGGAATCGGGAAACTCAGGCGGCGGTGGCTGCCATTGCCGTCTGCTGTGCGCACCAGGTCAGGAACGCCTCGGCCGGCAGGGGCCGGCTGATGTGATAGCCCTGGGCTTCATCGCACTGGAGCTGGCCCAGCCGCTCCATGATGGCGGCGCTTTCGACGCCTTCAGCCACCACGCTGAGGCCCAGATTGTGCGCGAGGTCGATGGTCGAGCGCACGATCTTGGCATCGTCTTCGTCTTTTTCCATGCCCATGACGAAAGATTTGTCGATCTTCAACTCGTCGACCGGCAGTCGCTTGAGGTAGGCGAGCGACGAATAACCCGTGCCGAAATCATCGATCGACAGCTTGAAACCCTGCTCGGAGAGGCGGTTGAGCATGGTTTCAGCCCGCTGCGGGTCGTCCATGATGGCGCTCTCGGTGATCTCCAGGCAAAAGCGCGCGGGCTGCACCTCGTGGCGTTGCAGCAGCGCCCCCAGCCGGGTGCTGAGTTCGGGGTCGAGCAGGTCACGGGTGGACAGGTTGATCGAGACGCGCAGCCCCGACAGGGCTTCGGGCAGACCGGCGATCAGGCGGGTGGCGGCCTCGAACATCCACAGCGTGAGCTGGCGCACAAAGCCGGTCTGCTCTGCAAAGGGGATGAAGTCCATGGGCGGCACCAGGCCGCGCTGCGGGTGCTGCCAGCGTACCAGGGCCTCGGCCGCCAGCACCTCGCCACCGGGCAGCCGGACCTTGGGTTGCAGGAACAGGCGCAGTTCGTTTTGCTCTACCGCGCGGCGCATCTCGGTCAGCAGCGACAGCATCTGGCCGCTGGCCGAATCGAAGGCGGGGTCGTACAACAAGGCCCCGCTGAGCTTGCGCTTGGCGGTGTACATGGCGATTTCGGAGCGGCTCAGCAGCAGGTCGGCGTTGTCGGCGTCGGCGGGCCAGCAGGCCACGCCCATGCCGGCGCTCAAGTCGATGGTCTGATCGTCAAACGCCAGGGGGACTTCAAAAGCCCCTGCGATGCGCTGGGTGAACTCCAGGGCCGCCTTGGCGTCGCTGCCCTGCAGCAGCACGGCAAATTCGTTGCCGCCGCGCCGGGCCACCAGGTCACCGGGCTGGGTGACCAGGTTCTGCAGCCGCCCGGCCACGGCCTGCAGCAGGCGGTCGCCAAAAGCGTAGCCCAGCACATCGTTGACGTGTTTGAAGCGGTCCAGGTCCAGCGACACCACGGCCAACGGACGGGCCAGCGGGGTGCTGTCGCGGATGGCTTGCTCCAGCGCCTCGCGGAAACGCTCGCGGTTGGGCAGGCCGGTCAGTCGGTCCCAGTAGGCCAGGTGGCGAATTTCGCGTTGCTGGTGATCGATGTCGACACGCATGTGGTCGAAGGCGCGCGCCAGGTTGCCGATCTCGTCGCGCCGCTCCAGGTGGGCGATGGGGGTCTGGTACTCACCCACGGCCAGGCGCTGGGTGGCCAGCAGCAGGTCGCGCAGCGGGGTGGTGATGCGCCGCGCCACCAGCGAGCTGCCCAGCGCCACCAGCAACAGGCCGCCGCCACTGATCAGCGCCAGCAGCCACTGCAGGCGCCGGTAGGGGGCCAGCACCTCTTCGGCCGAGCGCAGCAGAATCGTCTCGACCTCGCCGTTGCGGCTTTTCATGGGCACGTGGCGGGTCAGCACCAGCTCGCCGCTGCCGCTGAGTTCCGCCCCACCCGCCTGGGCCAGGGCCCGCCCGGTGACCTCGGAGGCGGCGGTGGAAAAGGCCAGCGTGCGCCGGCCTTCGGATTGGGTGACCAGCACCACCTCGACCTGCAGCAGCAGCCCCATTTCCTTGCCCAGGTCCTGCGACACCGGAAACCCCATCAGCACCCAGCCGATGGTGAGCGGGGCGCGCATGGGCACCATGACGAACTGGTGGGGCACGCCTTTGATGACGATCAGCGGGGCTCCGGTGGGGTTTCGGCTCAGGTAGGCCGGCAGATCGGCGATGAGCTGCTGATCCAGGCCCATGTGCTCGTCGGCCAGGCTGGAGGCCGTGACCTTGAACTGTGGATCCAGGAAAGCCGTGACCGTGGCGCCAATGCGGCTGCCATGGTTCTCCAGCACCGATTGCACGGTCTGCACATCGCCCGAGTTGATGGCCGAACGAAAGCCGTAGTCGGCAGCCAGCAGGGTGGCGCTGTCGCGCAACTGCTCCACCTTTTGCGCCAGCATGCGTTCCCACACGTGCTCGGCAATGTCGAGCTCGCGGGCCACCTGGCGCCGCGCGTTGGCCTCGATGCTCTGGCGCACCACGCCAAAGCCGGCGATCTGCACCACCAGCAGCAGCAACAGGGACAAGCCCACCAGCCGGGTGATCAGGCTGGCAGCACCGCGCTGGAGACGCGGAATCACGGCGTCAGCCCCGTCATGCGCACACTGGCCGTGACGCTGCCGCTGGCCGGCACCACCAGGGCCTGGTCCAGCGCGGCCGCCCCCACCGGCAGGCCGGGGTGCCAGCTGCGCAGGCGGTAGTTGCCCGCCGGCACGTTGTCCAGCGTCAGGCGACCGGCCTGGCTCAGCCCGTGGTACGGGGTGTTGACCACCAGCACCCAGCCCACCATCGAGTCATGGATGTTGCAGCCCAACAGCACCACCCCCGGCTGATCGAACAGCACCGGGTTGGCCGGGGTGCCGGCATACAGCTTGAGCTCGAACTTCTTGGCGGGCGAAAAGGAATAGACGTGGTGGCGCACCTTGTCACGGTTGGGAAACGCCAGCTCGGTGCCCTTGGTCACCACCAGCACCCGGGGCACGAACTCTTTGCCCTGCTGCGCCATCTCGGCGCCCTGCAGGGGCTTGACGGCCCGCGCCGCCTCAGGCGAATCGAGAAACACCACGGCGTCGGACAAGGGTTTGCCGGCCTCGTCGCGCAACTCGACCTGAACACTGGCGGCGGCGCACGCCGCAGCAGCCAAGCAAGCCCCGACCCCGACCCAAACGCTTTTCATTGCCTTCTCCAGCCAAGCCCAAATGCCCCGCGCAGCCCCTGCGTGCGCACCAGCTTTGTTACAGGTCTCCATCCTACAAGCAAGCGCCGTCCCGCTGGTGGTGGATCGGCGAAGCCCCCGAGGCTCAATCACCCATGAAGGCCTGCAGCCGTTCCTGCGCGCCCCGAGGCAGGGCCTGAAACTGCACACCGACCCGAAAACCGCCATCGCGCTGGCTCAGCACGCTGTATGTGACCACGCCCTGCACGGCGAGCATGGGCTGAGGCGGTTGGGCCGGCAGGGCGATGCGAACCAGGCAACGGCCGCCGGGCCTGATGTTCAAAGGGCTGCTCAAGGCCACGCCGCCCGCCGAGACCTCCACGGTGCGCACGGCCAGGGGGGCGGCACCATCCACCTCCAGGACGGCGGTCAATCGGACCAGTTTTCGGAAAGCGCTGCGCCGCTCGGACGAGGCGGAATGGACGGGGGAGTTCATATCGGGGGCAGGCCCGCGGGTCTCGCGGGCCTCAGGTTCTGCGGGGCGTTGTTCGGTTCAGCGCCCCATCACGGAGGGGCGGTATTATCGTTGCCCCCGGGCGGATCCAACCCAGAGTCCGGCTGATCAAAGGGTTTTGCATCAGATTGCGCACTTTTGTGCGCAATAAGAAGGGGATTCCCGCCTCAACCCGAAGCCTGCAGGGTTGATCGCAGGCCCTCGGCCGACAGCACGCGCAGACCGCCGTACTCCACCCGGATGATCTGCTGGCGCTCCAGGTTGCGCAGCGCCTCGTTCACGCGCTGGCGTGACAGGCCCACCAGGTAGGCCAGCTCTTGCTGGGTGATGCGCAGCACCTCACCCACACCGGGGTACAGCACGGGGTTGAACAGCGCGGCCAGGCTGCGCGCCACGCGCACGTCGGGGTTGTTCATGCGGTCGATCTCACGCGCAGCAATGAACTGCCCCAGGCGCTCGTTGAGCTGGTTCATGACAAAGCGGTTGAAGCCCAGCGAATGGTCCAGCAGCCAGTGGAACCCCTCCAGCGGCAGGCCTGCCACCACACTGCGGCGCAACGCCTGGATGTTGTAGCGGTAGGGCTCACGCTTCATCGCCGTGCCCTCGCCAAACCAGCCCCCCGGGGGCACCCCGGTGAAGGTGATGGGATGGCCCTGGGCACTGTCGGCGCTCATCTTGAGCAAACCTTCAACCACACCGAACCAGTAGTTCACGGGCCGGCCCATGCGGCAGATGTAGTCGCCCGGCAGGGCATCGCCCACCACCAGCATCGGCAAGATGCGGTCGCGCTCGGTGGGCTGCAGATGGTGCAGCCAGGGGATGCCGGCCATTTCCTCGGCCGTGGGGGGGCGACGACGCTGATACAACGCAGACTCGCTGGCCATGCAACACCTCCGGGACAGAACTGGGGAAAGTCCGAACAAGGGACAACCCGCAAATTGTCATTGCAACGACAACATGGCGTCAAACCCCTGCTTACGATTCATTGCATATCGGCGGCGACCGCAGAGTCCGCCCCATCCAACTGGAGACAAGGAACCGTCATGCACACCACGTTTCCCCGCTTGCTGCAAAAGCACGCGAGCGAGCGCCCTCAGGCGCCAGCGATCCGAGAAAAGGAATACGGCATCTGGCAGACCCGCAGCTGGTCTGACCTGGCCCACCTGGTCGAACACATTGCCTGCGGCCTTCACCAAGCCGGTCTGGTGAGGGGCGAGCACATGGTGGTGATCGGGGCCAACCGCCCGCGCCTGTACGCCACCATGCTGGCAGCACAGTCGCTGGGCGCGATCCCGATCCCCCTGTACCAGGACGCGGCCGCCGCCGAGTGCGTGTTCCCGCTCAACAACGCCGAGGTTCGCTACTGCCTGGTGGAAGACCAGGAGCAGGTCGACAAGATGCTGGAGGTGCGTGAGCAGTACCCCGCCCTCAGCCACATCTATTACGACGACCCACGCGGCCTGCGCAACTACACCGACCCAGGCCTGGGCGCGCTCGACGAGCTCGTGGCCAGCGGCCAGGTGTTTGCCCAGAACCACCCCGACTTCTGGCGCGAAGAGGTCGAGAAGGCCCAGCCCGACGACGTGGCGGCCATGTTCTTCACCTCGGGCACCACGGGCAACCCCAAGGGCGTGGTGCACACCCACCGGGCGCTGGTCGATCGCGCCCAGGCCGGGGCGAGCTTTGACAAGCTGAGCTCGGCCGAAGAGGTGCTGGCCTACCTGCCACCGGCCTGGATCGGGCAGAACATCTTCAGCTACTCGCAATGGTTGAGCTGCGGCTACGTGGTCAACTGCCCCGAGTCGAGCGCCACCGTGGCCATCGACCTGCGCGAAGTGGGCCCCACTTACTACTTTGCGCCGCCGCGCGTGTTTGAAGGCCTGCTGACCAGCGTGATGATCCGCATGGAAGACGCGGGCTGGCTCAAGCGCACGCTGTTCCACAAGTGCATGGCCATTGCCAAGCGCTTTGGCCCCGACCGCATGGACGGCAAGCCCATCGGCTTGCTGGGCGCGCTGCAGTATGGCCTGGGCAATCTGCTGATCTACGGGCCGCTGCGCAACACGCTGGGCCTGTCGCGGGTGCGGGTGGCCTACACCGCGGGCGAGGCCATCGGGCCCGACCTGTTCACCTTCTACCGCTCGATCGGCATCAACCTCAAGCAGCTGTATGGCTCCACCGAGACCGCCGTGTTCGTGTGCCTGCAGCCCGACCACGAGGCCCGCGCCGACACCGTGGGCGTGCCCTGCCAGGGGGTGGAGATCAAGGTGGCCGACAACGGCGAGATCCTGGTCAAGTCACCCGGCCTGCTGAAGGAGTATTACAAGAACCCCAAGGCCACGGCCGAGGTGCTCAGTGACGACGGCTGGTACCACACCAGTGACGCCGGCTTCATCGACGCCCACGGTCACCTGAAGATCATCGACCGCGTGAAAGACGTGGGCCGCCTCAAGGGCGGGGCCAACGACGGCGCCATGTTTGCGCCCAAGTACGTGGAGAACAAGCTCAAGTTCTTCCCGCACATCAAGGAGGCCGTGGCCCTGGGCGACGGGCGAGACCGGGTGTGCGTGATGCTCAACATCGACTTCGATGCGGTGGGCAACTGGGCCGAACGGCGCAACCTGCCCTACGCGGGCTACACCGATCTGGCGCAGAAGCCCCAGGTGTACCAACTGATGCTCGAGTGCGTGGAAAAGGTCAATGCTGACCTGGCCGCCGATGCGCTGCTGGCGGGTTCGCAGATCAGCCGCTTTCTGGTGCTGCACAAAGAGCTGGACGCCGACGATGGCGAGCTGACCCGCACCAACAAGGTCCGCCGTGGCTACATCGGAGAGAAGTACGCGGTGCTGGTCGACGCCCTGTATGGCGGCGCCACCGAGCAGTACATCGAGACCCAGGTCAAGTTCGAGGATGGCCGCACCGGCAGCGTCAGCGCCACGCTGAAGCTGTCGGACGCCAAGACCTTTGCCCCGGTGAAGACCGCAGCCTGACCCACAGCGAAGCAACATGAGCACCAAAAAGATTGGCGACGTCATCCTCGACGTCAAGAACATCAGCCTGCGGTTTGGCGGCGTGAAGGCCCTGACCGACATCTCGTTCAATGTGCGCGAGCACGAGATCCGCTCCATCATCGGCCCCAACGGCGCCGGCAAGAGCTCGATGCTCAACTGCATCAACGGGGTGTACACCCCGTCGGAGGGATCGATCACCTTCCGCGGCAAGACCTTCGACCACATGAACTCGCGTCAGGTGGCCGAAATGGGCGTGGCCCGCACCTTCCAGAATCTGGCCTTGTTCAAGGGCATGAGCGTGCTCGACAACATCATGTCGGGGCGCAACCTGAAGATCAAAAGCAACCTGCTGCTGCAGGCCCTGCGCATCGGCCCGGCCGAGCGCGAGGAGATCCGGCACCGCGAGTTCGTGGAACGCATCATCGACTTCCTGGAGATCCAGGCCTTTCGCAAGACCCCGGTGGGCCAGCTGCCCTACGGCCTGCAAAAGCGGGTCGACCTGGGCCGCGCCCTGGCCATGGAGCCGCAGGTGCTGCTGCTCGATGAGCCCATGGCCGGCATGAACGTGGAAGAGAAGCAGGACATGTGCCGCTTCATCCTCGATGTGAACGACGAATTCGGCACCACCATCGTGCTGATCGAGCACGACATGGGCGTGGTGATGGACATCTCGGACCGCGTGGTGGTGCTGGACTACGGCAAGAAGATCGGCGACGGCGCACCCGACGAAGTTCGCAACAACGAAGACGTGATCCGCGCCTACCTCGGCGCCGGCCACTGATCAAGAGAGGCAGGACATGGCATTTTTTCTAGAAACCCTGATTGGCGGCCTCATGGCCGGCATGCTGTACTCGCTGGTCGCACTGGGCTTTGTGCTGATCTACAAGGCCTCGGGCGTGTTCAACTTTGCGCAAGGCGCGATGGTGCTGTTCGCCGCCCTGGCCATGGCGCGCTTTGCCGAGTGGATTCCGGCCTGGACGGGCCTGGACAACGCCATCGTGGCCAATCTGCTGGCCTTTGTGGCGGCGGGCGTGGTGATGTTCGTGGTGGCCTGGGCCATCGAGTTTCTGGTGCTGCGCCACCTGGTCAACCAGGAGGGCGCCACCCTGCTGATGGCCACGCTGGGCATCACCTACTTCATGGAAGGCCTGGGCCAGGCCTTGTTCGGCAGCGACGTCTACAAGATCGACGTGGGCATGCCCAAAGACCCGATGTTCGCGCTCGAGTCGATCTTCCAGGGCGGCATCCTGATCAACAAGGAAGACGTGATCGCCGCCGCCATCGCCGCCGCCCTGGTGGCCGCACTGAGCGTGTTCTTTCAGAAGACCGCCACCGGCCGCGCCTTGCGCGCCGTGGCCGACGACCACCAGGCGGCCCAGTCGATCGGCATCCCGCTCAACCGCATCTGGGTGATCGTGTGGTGCGTGGCCGGCGTGGTGGCCCTGGTGGCCGGGATGATCTGGGGCAGCAAGCTGGGCGTGCAGTTCTCGCTCGCCACCGTGGCCCTGCGCGCCCTGCCCGTGGTGATCCTGGGTGGCCTGACCTCGGTGCCCGGCGCCATCATCGGCGGCCTGATCATCGGCGTGGGCGAAAAGCTCTCCGAGGTCTACCTCGGCCCCTTCGTGGGCGGCGGCATCGAGATCTGGTTCGCCTACGTCCTGGCCCTCGTGTTCCTCCTCTTCAGACCCCAAGGTTTGTTCGGGGAAAAGATCATCGATCGCGTATGAAATACGCGATGAATCCGCAGGATTCCGGGCCGGCAACGGCCAGCGATGAGCTTTCGGCGCAGGCTGACTTGCACTGCAAGTCAAGCGCAGCGGGCCGAAGCCAAAAGACCTTTCACATCCGTATGAAATACGCGATGAATCCGCAGGATTCCGGGCCGGCAACGGCCAGCGATGAGCTTTCGGCGAAGGCTGACTTGCATCGCAAGTCAAGCGCAGCGGGCCATAGCCAAAAGATCATCCACCACGTCTAAGCCACAACAAGAACACCAGGAGACACACCATGCTCTACCGTGAGAACGGCCAGTTCAAGACCACCTACCGCGCTGACCAGCAGATCTTCCCGATCGCGCAGGACCGCTTCTTCATGCTGGCCCTGCTGGCACTGGCCTTCGTGGTGGTACCGCTGACAGCCAGCGACTACCTGTTCCGCGCCATCCTGATCCCGTTTGTGATCATGTCGCTGGCAGCCCTGGGGGTGAACATCCTGGTCGGCTACTGCGGCCAGATCTCGCTGGGCTCGGGCGCCTTCATGGCGGTGGGGGCCTACGGCGCCTACAACTTCTTTGCCCGCATCCCGGGCATGCCGCTGATCCCCACGCTGATCCTCGGCGGCCTGTGCGCCACGGCCTTCGGCATCCTGTTCGGGCTGCCCAGCCTGCGCGTGAAGGGCTTGTACCTGGCCGTGGCCACGCTGGCGGCGCAGTTCTTTGCCGACTGGATGTTCCTGCGCATCAAGTGGTTCACGCTGGACAACTCTTCGGGCTCGGTGGCGGTGTCCAACCTGCAGGTGTTCGGCTTTGCGCTCGAAAGCGACGTGAGCAAGTACCTGTTCTGCCTGTGTGCCCTGGCCGTGATCGCCCTGGGGGCCAAGAACCTGGTGCGCGGCGCCATCGGCCGCGAGTGGATGGCCATCCGCGACATGGACGTGGCCGCCTCGGTGATCGGCATCCGCCCCATGTACGCCAAGCTCAGCGCCTTCGCGGTCAGCTCGTTCATCATCGGCGTGGCCGGCGCGCTGTGGGCCTTCTTCTACCTGGGGGCCTGGGAGCCGGGCGCGTTCTCGGTCGACCTGTCGTTCAAGCTGCTGTTCATGGTGATCATCGGCGGGCTGGGTTCGATCATGGGCAGCTTCTTCGGCGCCGCCTTCATCGTGGTGCTGCCGATCGCGCTGAGCCAGTTCCTGCCCTTCCTGGCCGGCCTGGTCGGGCGTGACATCAGCACCACCGCGGCCTCGCACGCCGAGCTGATGATCTTTGGCGGCCTGATCGTGTGGTTTTTGATCGTCGAGCCGCATGGGCTGGCCAAGCTGTGGTCCACCGCCAAGCAGAAGCTGCGCCTCTGGCCTTTCCCCCATTGATTTCCTGACCGTGCCTTCATCCATTCAACAACGGAGACAACCATGAAGATTCGCCAATTGGCCCTCGCTGCCACCCTGCTTGCCGCAGGCGTTTCCTCCCTCGTCAGCACGTCGGCCTTCGCCCAGGCGAAGGAGCAGTACATGCCGGTGCTGTCGTACCGCACGGGCCCCTACGCGCCCAACGGCACGCCGATTGCCAACGGCATCGTCGACTACTACAAGCTCGTCAACGCGCGTGGTGGCATCAATGGCGTGAAGCTGCTGATCGAAGAGTGCGAGACCGGCTACGACACCGCCCGCAGCGTGGAGTGCTATGAACGCCTCAAGGGCAACCATGGCGGTGCCGCCGTGATCCAGCCCTGGTCCACCGGCGCCACCTTTGCCATCACCGAGAAGGCGCCCACCGACAAGATCCCGCTGGTGACCCTGGGCTATGGCCGCAGCGAAAGCGCCGACGGCACGGTGTTCAAGTGGAACTTCCCCTTGGCCGGCAACTACTGGGTGGCGGGCGACGTGATCGTGCAGGCCATCGGCAAGAAGGAAGGCGGGCTGGACAAGCTCAAGGGCAAGAAGATCGCCCTGGTCTACCACGACAGCCCCTTCGGCAAGGAAGCCCTGCCCATCATCCAGGAACGTGCCAAGGCCCATGGCTTCGAGCTGCAACTGCTGCCGGTGACGGCCCCGGGCGTGGAGCAAAAAGCCACCTGGCTGCAGATCCGCCAGTCGCGCCCCGACTACACCATTCTGTGGGGCTTTGGCGTGATGAACTCCACCGCCCTGAAGGAAGCCCAGGCCACCGGCTACCCGCGCGAGAAGATGTACGGCGTGTGGTGGTCGGGTGCCGAACCCGATGTGCGTGACGTGGGCGAAGGCGCCAAGGGCTACAACGCCGTGGCGCTGCAAAACAGCTCCGACTTCGATGCCAAGCTGGTCAAGGAGGCCCTGGCCACCCTGCACGCCAAGGGCCAGGGCACGGGCCCCAAGGAAGAGGTTGGCCAGGTGCTGTGGCTGCGCGGCGCCATGAGCGCGATGCTGACCGTGGAAGGCATCCGGGCCGCCCAGGAGCGCTATGGCAAGGGCAAGGTCATGAACGGCGATCAGGTGCGCTGGGGCCTGGAAAACCTGAACCTGACCCAGGCCAAGCTCGATGCGCTGGGCTTTGGCGGCGTGCTGCGCCCCATCAGCACCTCGTGCCAGGACCACATGGGCGCCTACTGGGCCCGCATGCACAGCTGGGACGGCAAGGCCTGGAAGATCACCAGCGACTGGATGCAGGGTGATGAGCAAATCATCAAGCCCATGGTCAAGGCCGCTGCCGCCAAGTACGCCGCCGAGAAGAAGCTGACCCCGCGCACCCCGGCCGACTGCCAGTCGTGATGCGGTCGTGATGGCTTGACGCAATGGTTCCGTGCCGGGCAAGCGCCCGGCACGCCCCGACCTCTCCACAAAGAAGTGCCATGGACAAACCCAACATCGTTCTCAACGTCAACGGCATCGAGGTGATCTACAACCACGTGATCCTCGTGCTCAAAGGCGTCTCCCTGCAGGTGCCCGAAGGCGGCATCGTGGCCATCCTGGGTGGCAATGGCGCCGGCAAGACGACCACGCTGCGCGCCATCTCCAACCTGCTCAAGGGTGAACGCGGCGAAGTCACCAAGGGCTCGATCGAGCTGCGCGGCGAGCGCATCGAGAACCTGTCGCCGGCCGACCTGGTCAAGCGCGGTGTGGTGCAGGTGATGGAGGGCCGGCACTGCTTTGCCCACCTCACGATCGAAGAGAACCTCATGACCGGCTCTTACACCCGCGCCGACAAGGGCGAGGTGGCGGCCAACCTTGAGAAGGTCTACAACTACTTTCCGCGCCTCAAGACCCGCCGCACCTCACAGGCGGCCTACACCTCGGGCGGCGAGCAGCAGATGTGCGCCATCGGCCGCGCCTTGATGGCCAACCCCAGCATGGTGCTGCTCGACGAGCCCTCGATGGGCCTGGCGCCGCAGATCGTCGAAGAGGTGTTCAACATCGTGAAAGACCTCAACGCCAAAGAGAAGGTCACTTTCCTGCTGGCCGAACAGAACACCAACATGGCCCTGAAGTACGCCGACTACGGCTACATCATGGAAAGCGGCCGCGTGGTGATGGACGGCGCCGCCAGCGACCTGGCCAGCAATGAAGACGTGAAAGAGTTCTACCTCGGCGTGGGCGGCGGCGAGCGCAAGAGTTTCAAAGACGTGAAAAGCTACAAGCGCCGCAAGCGCTGGCTGGCATGAAATGGCCCCCACGCTCCCTCACTGCGTGTGGTCGCTGCCCCCCGAGGGGGCCCCAGCCGCCTTGGGGCAGCCCGGCGGCGGCTGGATTTCCCCAAGCGCGCACGCCCTGCTTTTGCGAGCAGGCGCCCCTTTTTCACACTGTATTGAACTGACCAGGTCTTGAGTCCATGCCCCCGAATACGTCGATACCGAACCCGAGCACGACATGGCAGTTTGCTTGTGTCTGGGCTCAGCCGGATGGGCTGCATAGCCCTTGGCCAGGTTTGAATCTCCCGATGAGAACCCGTTGCACGTGGTCTGCTGCTGCGGCCCACGGCATGCCTGGATGGATCTTGCCCGTTCTCACGCCTTCTCTGTTTCCGCAAGCCCTGCCCGAGTGCACCCC
This sequence comes from Curvibacter sp. GW821-FHT09D12, assembly GCF_059416245.1. NCBI lineage: Bacteria > Pseudomonadati > Pseudomonadota > Betaproteobacteria > Burkholderiales > Comamonadaceae > Curvibacter > Curvibacter sp. GW821-FHT09D12. Next base: position 121,978 of record NZ_JBWKOU010000013.1, read on the forward strand.
TGACAGGAATTCACCATGACCTCAAGCTACGACGCGCTGGAAACGCGCACGCCGGCCGACCGCGAAGCAGCGCTGATGGCCGCCCTGCCCACGCAAGTGGCCCATGCACAGACCCGCACCACCGCCTTTGGCGCCTTGCTGGCCGGCGTGGACGCGGCGCGCATCGACAGCCGGGCCGCCCTGGCCCAGTTGCCGGTGACCCGCAAGCACGAGCTGCTGGAGCGCCAGCAGGCCGCGCGTGCCGCCGCAGGCAATGTGTTCGGCGGCTTCAGCGCACTGGGCTTTGGCGCCGCCATGCCGCGTGTGTTTGCCAGCCCCGGCACGCTGTACGAACCCGAGGGCACACGCCGCGACTACTGGCGCATGGCGCGCGCCATCCACGCCGCGGGCTTCCGGCCCGGGGAGTTGATCCACAACAGCTTCAGCTACCACTTCGTGCCGGCAGGCTCGATGATGGAGAGCGGCGCCCACGCCCTGGGTTGCACCGTGTTCCCAGGTGGCACCGGCCAGACCGAACAACAGGTGCAGGCCATGGCCGAGCTGCAGCCCGCGGGCTACATCGGCACCCCCAGCTTTCTGAAGATCCTGGTCGAAAAAGCAGCCGAACTGGGCCTGCCCCTGCCCAGCCTGCGCAAGGCCCTGGTCAGCGGCGAGGCCTTCCCGCCCTCCTTGCGCGACTGGCTGCAGGCCCGCGGCGTGGACGGCTACCAGTGCTATGCCACGGCCGACCTGGGCCTGATCGCCTACGAAACCACCGCTCGCGAAGGCCTGGTGTTGGATGAGGGCGTGATCGTCGAGATCGTGCGCCCCGGCACCGGCGACCCCGTGCCCGAAGGCGAGGTGGGCGAGCTGGTGGTGACCACGCTGAACCCCGACTACCCGCTGATCCGCTTCGGCACGGGCGACCTGTCGGCGGTGCTGCCGGGCCCCTGCCCCACGGGCCGCACCAACACCCGCATCAAGGGCTGGATGGGCCGGGCCGACCAGACCACCAAGGTGCGCGGCATGTTTGTGCATCCGGGCCAGGTGGCCGAAGTGGCTCGTCGTTTCCCGCAGGTGCGCAAGGCCCGCCTGGTGGTCAGCGGTGAGATGGCCAACGACCAGATGGTGCTGCAGGTAGAGACCACCGAGATGGCAGAAGGCCTGGCCGGCGCCATTGCCGACGCCATCCGCGAGGTGACCAAGCTGCGTGGCGAGGTCGAGCTGGTCAACCCCGGCAGCCTGCCCAACGACGGCAAGGTGATCGAGGACGCGCGCAGCTACCGCTGAGTCAGGCCACGCCCGGCGGCAGGCTGTCAAAGACCTGACGACCGGGCGACCCCATCGGCCCTAAACCTTTGATGACAAAGGGTTTTCTGGCGAATCGGGTACGTAGTTCCCGGGATGCCGACCGCCGCGTGCAGTGGCTATCATCCTTCGCACCATCAAGAAGGAGACCCTCATGACCAAGCTGCTGCCCCTGGTGGCCCTGATCGCTGCATCGTTCAGCGCCCTGGCCGCCGACTTCCCCCTCAAGGACAAGCCGATCACCCTGGTGGTGCCCTTCTCGGCCGGTGGCCCCACCGACCGCGTGGCCCGTGACCTGTCCGAAGCCCTGCGCAAGCAACTGGGAACCTCGGTGGTGATCGAGAACGCAGCCGGCGCCGGCAGCTCCATCGGTGCCGCCAAGGTGGCCCGCGCCACACCCGACGGCCACACCCTGCTGGTCAACCACATCGCCATGGCCACCATGCCGGCGCTGGTGCGCAACCTGCCATTCAAGGTCGAGTCCGACTTCGAGTACCTGGGCATCATCAACGACGTGCCCATGACCCTGATCGCCAAGCCCAGCATGCCGGCCAGCAACTACAAGGAACTGGCCACCTGGATCGGCCAGAACAAGGGCAAGATCAACCTGGGCAATGCGGGCGTCGGCTCGGCCTCGCACCTGTGCGGCCTGCTGTACCAGAACGCCATCGAGACGGACATGACCACTGTGCCCTACAAGGGCACCGCCCCCGCCATCACCGACCTGATCGGCGGCCAGATCGATCTGCTGTGCGACCAGACCACCAACACGACCAGCCAGATCGAAGGCAAAAAAGTCAAGGCCTACGCGGTGACCACGGCCAAACGCCTGAACACCCCCTTGCTGAAAGACCTGCCCACCCTGGCCGAATCGGGTGTGAAGGACTTCCAGATCACCATCTGGCACGGCCTGTACGCGCCCAAGGGCACGCCGGCCGACATCCAGGTCAAGATCAACACGGCCCTGAAGGCCGCCCTGAAAGACCCCGACTTCATCAAGAAGCAGGAAGGCCTGGGTGCCGTGGTGGCCACCGACCGGCGCATCGAGCCCGCCGAGCACAAGAAGTTTGTGCAAGCTGAAATCGCCAAGTGGACGCCCATCATCAAGGCCGCCGGCGTGTACGCCGACTGATGCGCCCCGAGGGGCACGCACTGCACTGAAAGCCCGCCCGGTTTTCGTGCCCAACAGACCGCCTGCCTCGTCCGCGAGCCAGGCGGTTTTTTTTGAGGCTTGAAAGCCAGGGAAAGCCCGGGTGTCCGGCTTGGTAACGATCGTTACCATCGCTTAAAACACCCTCCGGTCGTACGACCAACACCGCTGATCTCCATGAATTCGCCCGATGCTCCGCTGTTTTCCAAGCTGGTCCGCTTGATGAACCTCACGGTGCGCCCCTTTCATGACCAGGTCGGACGCCAGTACCACCTGACGCTCAATGAATGGCGGGTGATGGCCTTGCTGGCGGTGCAACCCGGTTTGTCGGCGGCCCGTCTGTCCGAGTTGACCGGCCTGGACAAGATGTCGATCAGCCGCGCGCTCGCAGGCCTGACGGCGCAGGACCGGCTGCTGCGCAGCCCCGACCCGCACGATCAACGCCGCCAGTGCCTGCAACTGAGCCCGCAAGGGCTGGCACTGCACCAGCAGATCCAGCCCCTGGCCAATGAGCGGGAGGCCGAGCTGTTCCGTGGCCTGAACCCGGCACGCCGGGTGCGGCTCGAAAAAAGCCTGGACGACCTGATCGAAGTGCTGTCCCATGAGCAGGCCCTGCGTGGGCGCCCCCACTGAGCACGCGCCCGGTACGCCGCTGACCTGACCCTGAAACTACCGGGCGGCCCGTATCGCCGCCCACCTCACGGAGACCCGCCACATGCCCCACCCCCGTCACCCCAACCGGCCCGCCGCCCCCCAGCGCCGCACCTGGCTGCGCCGCCTGCCTGGCAGCCTGCTCGGCCTGGCCATGCTGCTGGGGCCTCTGGCCGCCCAGCAGGCCCTGGCCCAGAGCGCCTGGCCCAGCAAACCCGTGCGCATCGTGGTGCCCTTTGCCCCGGGCGGCACCACCGACCTGCTGGCCCGCGCCATGGCACCCGAGCTGCAGAAGGCCTTTGGCCAGGCCTTCGTGATCGACAACCGAACCGGCGCCGGCGGCAATGTGGGTGCCGACATCGTGGCCAAATCACCGGCCGACGGCTACACCCTTCTGATGGGCACGGTGGGCACGCACGGCATCAACCGGGCCCTGTACGAGAAAATGCCCTACGACCCGATCAAGGACTTCGCACCCATCACGCTGGTGGCGGCGGTGCCCAATGTGATGGTGGTCAACGCCGAAAAGGCACGCGAGATGAACATCAACAGCGTGCAGGATTTCATCCGCATGGCCAAGGCCAGCCCGGGCAAGCTGAACATGGCGTCCAGCGGCAACGGCACGTCCATCCACCTGGCGGGCGAGCTGTTCAAGAGCATGACGGGCACCTACATGATCCACTTCCCCTACCGCGGCTCGGGCCCCGCCCTGATGGACCTGGTGGGCGGCAACATGGACGTGATGTTCGACAACCTGCCCTCGGCACTGCAGCAGATCAAGGCCGGCAAGCTCAAGGCCCTCGCCGTGACCAGTGCACAACGCTCGCCGGCCCTGCCCGACGTGCCCACCGTGGAACAGGCCGGCGGCCCCAGCCTGAAGGGCTTCGAGGCCAGCTCCTGGTTCGGCCTGCTGGCCCCGGCCGGCACGCCGCCCGAGATCGTCAACCGCATCCAGCAGGAGGTGGCCAAGTCGCTCGCGGCCCCGGCCTTCAAGGAAAAGCTGCAGGCGCAGGGGGCGATACCGAGTGGTATCACCCCTGCAGAGTTTGCCAAGCTGATCGACAGCGAGCATCGGAAGTGGGCTCAGGTGGTGAAGGCTTCTGGGGCGAAAGTGGATTGAGGTCGGGCGTCCGCTGCGGGCGTTTGGTACGCGGATTGGCGTCTCCGCTGCGCTCTGTTCCTTCTGTCATTTGTTTCAGGGCGGAGGCCGGGATTGCGCCCCGGCCTCCGCCCTGAAACAAAGAGCAGAACCACCAGAGCGCAGCGGCAAGACAGAATCCACGATGAGTGGGCAAGGCTCGCCCCTCATCAGCGGCAATGCCCCAAGCGCACTGACCGCCAAGTCAGCCCCCCCTCACACCCCCCAAGTCACATCATGCCCCTCCCGCTCACTGCGCCGCAGCATGTCAATCAGCGGCGCCACCCGCTGGCGCAGTGACACGCCCTGGGGGCGGGCGGTTTCCTCGTCCTCTTCGGGGTTGTCGGCCCGCGCCTGGGCGGCCAGGGCATCCTCGGCGGCCACGGCGGATTCGAGGGCGCCCACGGCGGCGGCGATCTGGGACGACAGGATGATGCCCTGCGGGCCTGGCGTCTTGCCGATGATCTCCAGCACCCGGCGCCCGTTGGGCTCCAGCATGATCAGGTCAGCCGTGGATTTGGACTTGAACTTGTAAAGCATGGTGGTTCTTTCCTAGTGTCGCCAAGTGGCGCCATGGGGTGATTCTCACCCCTGATGGGGGCTTGCCCGAGGGCCAACTCAGCGGGCAAGCCCCCATCAGGCCCGGCCTTGCCGCAACGATGTGAACGGTTTGCAAAGCAGGTACAAACCCTAGGGCCGATTGATCAACATCAAGTCGAGGCCGCCGCGACGGCCTATCGTGAACACTTCGGGCGCCTGGTGGTCGGGCGCCCACCTCACACGCAGTCCTCAGGGCTTGCCAACCCGTGAGCCCCACGACGCGCCCCATGACAGCCAGCCAGCCAAGCCGCACGGATTCTGCCCCCACCCCAGGCGAAGCCATCGTCGCGCGTGACGTGAGCAAATGGTTTGGCGAGGGCGATACGCGCATGAAGGCGGTCGATCAGGTCGACTTTGTGGCGCATTTCGGCGAGATGGTGTTCATCGTCGGCCCCTCCGGAAGCGGCAAGACCACGTTCCTGAGCATGATCTCGGGCATTTTGCGGCCCGACGAGGGCGAGGTGCTGGTCAAGGGCCGCAACATCTGGCAGTTGGGCAAGGATGAATTGGCCGAGTTCCGGCTCAACAACATCGGCTTTGTGTTCCAGGACTTTCACCTGTTCCCGCGGCTGACCACCGCCGAGAACGTGTCCGTGCCCCTGGTGCTGCGCGGCCAGCCCTGGGACGCGGCCCAGGACGCCGGGCGGCGCATCCTGGACGTGGTCAATCTGGCGCGCCGCGCTGACGTGCTGCCCGTCAAGCTGTCGGGCGGCGAGCAGCAGCGGGTGGCGATTGCCCGCGCGATCGTGGGTCAGCCCGACATCCTGGTGCTCGACGAGCCCACGGCCTCGCTCGATGGTGACACCGGCAAGATGATCATCGCCTTCGTCAAGCAGCAGATCCTGAACCAGCACCGCTGCATCCTGATCGTGACGCACGACGCCCGCATCAATGAATTCGCCGACCGCATCGTGCACATGGAAAACGGGCACATCACCGGCTTCGACAAGGGAACTGAATGATGTTGATGTTCAAAAAATACCTGATCTTCATCGCGGCCGTGCTGGGCCTGCTGGGAGGCTTTCTGGGGGCCTACCTGTTCGCGGTCGAGCGGCACCCGCAGCCGCCGGTGTTCAAGCCCGCGCAAAGCCCGTACGCGAGTGCCATTTTTGCCAATGGCATCGTCGAGAGCAGCCAGGACAGCGGCGCCAACATCAACCTCTACCCCGAGGTGGCGGCCCCGGTGCTGAAGGTGCTGGTGCGCGACGGCCAGAGCGTGAGTGCCGGCACCGCCCTGCTGCAACTCGACGACACGGTGCAGAAGGCCAGCACCGAACAGCTGCGCCTGCAGGCCGAGGCCGCCCAGAGCCTGTTGCAACAACTGCGCGCCCAGCCGCGGCCCGAAACCCTGGCCATCGCCAAAGCCCAGCTCACGCAGGCCGAAGCCAATGTGCAGGCGGCCCGCGACAGTTTCGACAAGCGCCAGCGCACCTTCGAAGCCGACCCCCGGGCCATCAGCCGTGACGTTCTGGACGGCGCACGCCACGCCCTGGCCCAGGCCGAAGCGGGCCGCGAGGTCGCAGCCCGGCAACTGGCCCAGACCCAGGCCGGGGCCTGGCAGTACGACATCGCCAGCCAGGACAAGCAGGCGCAGGCCCAGAACCAGGCCTACCAGGCGGCGCGGGCTCAACTGGCCAAGTACACCCTGCGCGCACCGGTGGACGGTGTGGTGCTGGGCGTGAATGCAGCGCGTGGCGGCACCGCGGGCAGCAACGGGGCCTACAACCCCTACACCCAGGGCTACGATCCGGTGGTGGTGATGAGCGGCCCGCAGGACACGTTGGCGGTGCGTTGCTTTGTCGACGAGATCCTGGTGAGCCGCCTGCCCAAGCCCGAACAGATCCGGGCCGAGATGTCGATCCGCGGCACCGAGCAGAAGGTAGCCCTGACCTTCGACCGCGTGCTGCCCCTGGTGATGCCCAAGATCCAGCTCTCGAACCAGCGCCAGGAGAAGGTTGACCTGCGGGTGCTGCCGGTGCTGTTCCGCTTCAAGCATGCCGACGCTCCGGTGGTGTACCCGGGCCAACTGGTGGACGTCTACATCGGGAGCAAGGCGCCATGAGCCCCGGTCCGCACCTTCGCCTTCGCAGGCCCCCCCGCCTGGACCGCAAGCCGATGGTCGCGGCGCTCTGGCTGGCCTTGAGCCTGTCCGGCTGCGCCGTGGGGCCCGATTTCCAGGCCCCTGCCGCGCCCACCACGACCCGGTACCTGCCACAGGCGCTCACCCCGACCCCCACCGCCCAAGGCCTGAGCCAGCGCTTTGATGAGACCGCCGACCTGCCCCGCGACTGGTGGCGGCAGTTCCAGTCCCCCGAGCTGGATGCGCTGATGCAGCGCGCGCTACAGAACAACCCCGGTCTGCGGGCCGCCCAGGCCAGCCTGCTGCGCAGCCAGGAGAGCCTGCAGGCCGGCTACGGCGTGTTCTTTCCTCAGGTCAACCTGGGGTTGGACGCGCGGCGCCAACAGACCGCCCCGATCCAGCAAGGCCTGCTCACGCCGGGCGCGCTGTTCAATGTGGCCACACTGGGTCTGAGCGTGGGCTATGCCCTGGACCTGTTCGGCCAGCAACGGCGCAACGTCGAGGGCCTGCAGGCCCAGGCCGAGCAACAGCAGCAGCTGACCCGGGCCGCCTACCTGAGCCTGTCGGCCAATGTGGTGAACACCGCCATGGCCCGCGCCGCCTACGAAGCCCAGTGGGAGGCCACGCGCGACCTGGTGGCCCTGCAGCAAACCCAGATCCAGCTCACCGAGGTGCAGGTGCGTGCCGGCACCGCCGCCCCGGCCAGCCTGCTGGCCCTGGCCGCGCCGCTGGCCAGCAACCAGGCCGCCTTGGCCGCGCTGCAGCAGAAACTGGCGCAAAGCCAGCACCTGCTGAGCACCTTGGTCGGCGACGAACCCGCCGCACCGGCGCTGCCCGCGCCGCGCCTGGCCAGCCTGCACCTGCCCGAGCGCCTGCCCCTGCGCCTGCCGGCCAAGCTGGTGCGCCAGCGGCCCGACATCCTGGCCGCCGAGGCGGTGGCCCATCAAGCCAGCGCCGCCGTGGGCGTGGCCACGGCCCTCATGCTTCCGAACGTGAGCCTGGGCGCCACCGCCGGCAACGCCGCGCGCAGCCCCGGGCAACTGCTGGGCGGCAGCGAAACATACTGGAGCTTCGGCCCCTCGGTCAGCCTGCCGGTGTTCCAGGGCGGCAGCCAGTGGCATGGCCGCGAGGCCGCCCGTGCCAACCTGGACCAGGCCCTGGCCAGCTACCGCCAGACTGTGCTGAGCGCCCTGGCCCAGGTGGCTGACACCCTGAGCGCGCTGGGCCAAGATGCCCAGGCCCTGGACAGCCAGGAGCGGGCCTGGCAGGCCGCAGCAGGCTACCTGCAGCAGGCCCAGGCCAGCACCCAGGCCGGGCTGGGCAGCCACCTCGATGTGCTGGCCGCCCAACAGCAATTCCAGCAGGCCAGCATCGCTCGGCTGCAGGCGGTGGCCCAACGCCAGCAGGACACGGTGGCCCTGTTCGCCGCCCTGGGGGGCGGCTGGGAGCCTGGGCCGGGCATGGGGGCCGCAGGGCCGGCCCGGCAGGAGGCGCCATGAAACATGGCGGCATCCTGCGCATCGGCTTCAAGCTGCTGGTCAACGACAAGGGCAAGTTCTCGGCCCTGGTGATGGGCATCACGTTTTCGGTGTTTCTGATGGTGCAGATGACGGCCATGTTTGCCGGCATCCTGAACCGGGCCTATTCGACCGTGACCAACGTGGGCGCAGAGATGTGGGTGATGGACCCGGCGGTCAACACCGCCAGCAGCCCCATCCCCATGCCTGACTACCTGCTGGACGCCGTGCGCAGCCTGGACGGCGTGCGCTATGCGGTGCCGATCTTCATCGGCGGGGCCCAGGTGCGCCTGGCCAATGGCAGCTACCAGGGGGTGAGCGTGATCGGCCTGGATGATTCCACGCTCTACGGGCGGCCCGATCTCGAACAGGGGCAGATCCAGGACCTGTTTGCCGAGAGCGGTTTTGTGGTGGTGCATGACTCGGAATACGGCAAGCTCGGCAACCCGGTCATCGGCAGCTCGTTCGAACTCAACGACCACCGCAGCGTGATCGTGGGCATTGCGAAGGTGGCCGCCAACGGCCTGAACGGTGTGCCCACGCTCTACACCACCTACAGCCGGGCCACCGAGTACCTGCCCACCACCCGCTTCACGATCTCGTATGTGCTGGTGCAGCCCAAGACAGCCGCCGATGTGGCGCACATCCAGCAGGCCGTGGCCCGGCTCGGCTATGTGGCTCGCACGCGCACCGAGTTCAATGACGCCATCGCCCACTTCTACACCTTCCAGACCGGCATCGGCACCAACCTGCTGCTGATGACCATCATCAGCTTCATCGTGGGCCTGTCGATCTCGGGCCAGACCTTCTACACCTTCATTCTGGAGAACCTGGAGAAGTTCGGCGCGCTCAAGGCCATCGGGGCCAAAAGCCGTCAACTGGTGCTGATGATCCTGTTCATGGCCGGCTTCACCGCCCTCACCGGCTATGGCCTGGGCGTCGGCCTGGTCAGCCTGATGATCTCGATCGCCCGCGCCCGACTGCCCGGCTATGCCGCCATGACCACCTACGGCAACCTGGGCATGGCTTTTGTGATGGTGCTGATCATCGCGGGCATTTCGAGCTACATCGGCATCCGGCGCGTGCTGCGCATCGAGCCTTTCGACATCTTCAGGGGCTGATCGGTGCCCGCCTCGACTTCGCCTGTTGCATCAGGACAACAGTGGGGACCTGAAACAGCCCGACTGGCTTGCGGCAACGCAAAGGCCTCTGAATCGCCGGCCTAACGCGGGTTTCCCGGGGATGTGCGTTGCAAAAACTTTTGTAAACATACTGACGCGCACGTTAGCATCTTCGAGTTTTCCGCCGCACGACTGACCTGGGCAGCACAGGCCCGTGGAATGCCGTGCGAAGGGAATCCTGGGAGCACCCGAACCATTCCAACACCCGCATGCCCGACATGCGCTATTCACTAGAGTTCATTTCATGGCCTTCAAATTCCCCCATCAACTGACGCTGCTGGCCCTGGCCGGTTCATTGGCCGCCCTGTCTGGCTGCGCCACCATGGAAACCGGCTCGGCCGCCGCCAAGACCGAAGCCACCGGCTCGGCCGGTGGTGCCAACAGCCAGGGCGCCAACAGCAAGCTGCCACGCTGCGAAGAAACGCTGGGCACGATCGCCATCGTCGAAGACACCAATGCCCCCTGGTACGTGATGCTGACGCAGCAACGCCACCTGGGCCCGACCACCCCGGTGCTCAAGCTGCTGATCCAGCAGTCGAACTGTTTCGTGGTGGTGGACCGGGGTCGCGCCATGAACAACATGATGCAGGAACGCGCCCTGGCCCAATCGGGTGAACTGCGCAACAACTCCAACTTCGGCAAGGGCCAGATGGTGTCGGCCGACTACTCGCTGACCCCTTCGATCACCTTCTCGAACAACAACGCCGGTGGCGCCGGTGCGGCAGTCGGTGGCCTGCTGGGCCCCGTGGGTGCCCTGGTGGGCGGCAGCATGAGCGCCAAGGAAGCCAGCACCCTGCTGACCCTGGACGACAACCGCTCCAGCGTGCAGATTGCCGCAGCCGAAGGCAGTGCCAAGAACTGGGACTTCGGTGCCTTTGGCGGCATCCTGGGTGCCGGCTTCGGCGGCCTGGGCGGTGGTTACACCAACACCGCCGAGGGCAAGGTGATCGTGGCCGCCTTCCTCGACTCGTACGCCAACATCGTCAAGGCCGTGCAGAACTACAAGGCCCAGACCGTCAAGGGCGGCCTGGGCACCGGTGGGCGCCTGAACGTGGACGGCGGCGTCAACCCCAACGCACCGGCCGCCAAGGCAGCCCCGGCGGCTGGCGCCGGCATGAGCGTGCTGGCAGCTCAGCAGAAGCTCAATGACCTGGGTTTCAGCGTCGGCAAGCCCGATGGCTCGATGGGCCCGCGCACCAAGCGTGAACTGGCCAAGTTCCAGAAGTCGCGCCAACTGCCCACCACCGGCGAACTCGACACCGCCACCCAGGCCGAGTTGAGCAAGTAAGCGAGATCCGCTCACGGCGGCCATGAAGGCGCCTGGCCTGTTCTGATTTCGGAATGGGCCAGGCGCCTTTTTGCTGGGGCTGCAGGCGTTTCACGCATGCTGTAATCCGACCATGCGTGCGCCTGATCTGTCCACATCAACCGTCTTCCTGCCTGGCCGTATCCTGCGCCAAGCGCTGCTGGCCTGCCTGCTGGCGTGGGGCCTGACGGGCTGCAGCACCCTGGGTTATTACTGGCAATCGGCGAGGGGCCATGTGCAGCTGATGCAGGCCGCCCGGCCCATCCCCGACTGGCTGGCCGACCCGGCCACGCCCGCCCTGCTCAAAACCCGGCTGCAATCGGCACAGGCCTTGCGCGAATACGCGGTGCGCCAGCTGGGCCTGCCCGACAACGCCAGCTACCACCGCTACGCCGACCTGCACCGCAGCGCCGTGATCTGGAATGTGACGGCGGCGCCGCCCGATGCCCTGACGCTGCACACCTGGTGCTTCCCGGTCACGGGCTGCATCGGCTACCGAGGTTACTTCGATGTGCAGGAGGCCCGTACCGAAGCGGCCACGTTGCGTGAGCAGGGGCTGGAAACCCATGTCTACGGCGTGCCGGCCTACTCGACCCTGGGCTGGCTCAACTGGGCCGGGGGCGACCCGCTGCTCAACACCTTCATCCAGTACCCCGAAGGTGAACTGGCCCGGCTGATCTTCCACGAGCTGGCGCATCAGGTGGTCTACCTGAACGGCGACACCCCCTTCAACGAATCTTTTGCCACTGCGGTCGAGCTGATCGGTGTGCGCCAATGGCTGGCCCAGGCCGCCAGCCCGGCGGCGCGCGAAACCTATGCCCAGAGCGAAGCCCAGCGCCTGGGCTTTCGCCAACTGACCCGGGCCACGCGGGCCCGCCTGGAGGCGGTGTATGCCGGGGCTCGCCAGCCAGGCCGCAAGCCCGCCGACCTGGCGCAGCAGAAAGCCGAGGTCATGGCGGATTTCCGCCGTCAGTACGCCGAAATGCGCCGCCATTGGCAGATCGACCCACCCCGGCAGGCCGCCTACGACGCCTGGGTGGCGAACGCCAACAATGCGGCCTTTGGCGCACTGGCCGCCTACGACGCGCTGGTGCCGGGCTTCGAGGCCCTGTTCGAGCAGCAGCACGAGCGCCAGCCCGAGCAGGCCTGGCCGCTGTTTTACGAGGCCGTGCGACAACTGGCTCGTCAGCCTGAGGCCGAGCGCCTGCGCCGGCTGCAGGCACCCGCACCGGTATCATCGGCCACCCCTTCTGCCGGAGATTGAACTTGCCCGACATCCACATCCACCGCGACCATGAGCTGGGCCTGAACGGCGCCCGCGAGGTGGCCACAGGCTGGGCCGAAAAGGCCGAACGCAAACTGGACATGAGCTGCCGCTACGAAGAGGGCGACGCCGAAGATGTGCTGCATTTCAGCCGGGCCGGTGCGCAGGGCACGCTGCGGGTGAACGCCGAGCGTTTCGAGCTGCAGGCCACGCTGGGCTTTCTGCTGGGCTCGTTCAAGGACCAGATCGAACAGGAAATCGCGCGCCAGCTCGACGAGCTGATCGGGCGACAGCGCCAGGCCTGAACCCGGGATGGCCCCCGGCCGCACGAGGGCAGGCACGCCCCATGCTTGCCTGGGCGGCATGAGTTGTCTGACCCCCACCCTGCTGCGGCCCCAGCCGCTGAGTGCCTCGGCGTTTGCCCCTTTTGGTGCCGTGCTGGAGGGCTTTGGCACGCCGCCGGCGCAGGCGCGCCCCATCAATGACCACAGCTGCTGGCGTCTCGATCTGCCGCTGGACCTGCGTTTCGAGCAGGCCGGCGGGCAGGCGGGCCTGGCCATCTACAGCGCCGAGGCCCGGCGCTTTCCCCTGCCCGTGGATGTGCTGGAGCGCCACACCCTGGCCAGCCAGACCTTCATCCCGCTGGAAGGGGCGCGCTTCGTGGTAGTGGTAGCCCGGCCCAATGCGCTGCCGGGGCCCGACGATGTACAAGCCTTCATCAGCAATGGCCGTCAGGGCGTGCTGCTGCACCCCGGCACCTGGCACCACGCCCTGTTGGCGGTGGAGGCGGGCAGCTTCGTGGTGCTGGAACGGCATCCGCCCGCGGGTGCCGCCATCGATTGCGAACTGGCCACCCTGGCCGAGACCTTGCAGTTGAGCCTGGGCTGACTGGGGCCGCGGCCCCGGCCGGAGTCCGGGGCATCGGTCAGCTCAGGCCCGCAGCGGTTCGGCCACGGTCGCCCGCAGCTGGCCACGCCGGTAACGGCGCAGCCATTCACGGCATTCGTCAGCCGGCATGGGCCGGGCAAACAGGTAGCCCTGCAAGGTGTCGCAGCCACGCTCCGTCAGGAAGCGTTGCTGGGCCTCGGTCTCCACGCCCTCGGCCACACAGCGCAAACCCAGGTCCTTGGCCATGGACAGCGTGGCCCGGGTGATGGCCTCGTCCTCCACGTCGCCGGGCAGGTCGGCCACAAAGGATTTGTCGAGCTTGATGCGCGAGATGGGCAGGCGCTTGAGGTAGCCCAGGCTGGAGTAGCCGGTGCCAAAATCATCCAGCGCGAAGGTCAGGCCCATGTCGGCCAATTCGCGCAGGCGGTTGTCCAGGTCCTTCAGCGGTTGCATCAGCAGGGTTTCGGTGATCTCCAGTTCAATGCGTGCCGGGTCCACGCCACTGGCACTCAGCGCATGGCGCACGGTGTCGATGAAGCCCGATTTGCGGAACTGCATGGGCGAGATGTTGATGGCCATCATGAGGTCCATCTCGCCAAGCTGGGTCCAGTCCTGCAGCTGACGGCAGGCCTGGTGCAGCACCCAGGCCCCCAGAGGCTCGATCAGGCCGCAATCCTCGGCCACCGGAATGAAGCGGTCAGGCGGGATCAGGCCTTCATCAGGGTGGCGCCAGCGCACCAGGGCCTCGACCCCCGCCACCTGCCCGCTGGCGGCATCGATCTGGGGTTGGTAGACCAGGAACAACTCGTCGCGCTCCAGCGCGCGGCGCAGGTTGTTTTCGAGGAACATGCGCCGCGACACGCGCGCGTTCATCTCCTTCATGAAGAACTGGTAGCCGTTGCGCCCGGCATCCTTGGCCACATACATGGCGGTGTCGGCGTGCTTGAGCAAGTGGTCCAGGTTGTCGCCGTCCTGCGGGTAGCAGGCGATGCCGATGCTGGCCGACAGGTTGATCTCATGGCCCTGGATGTACAAGGGGGCCTGCAGCGCCCGGCGCAGACGCTCGGCCACCTGGGCGGCCTCGTCGGGGCCTTGCAGCTGGGGCAGCAGGGCCACGAACTCGTCGCCCCCGATGCGCGCCAGCATGTGGTGGCTTTCCAGGCAGGGCTGGAGCCGCTGCGACACGGCCTGCAGCAGCTCGTCACCGAGCGCATGGCCCAGGGTGTCGTTGATGTGCTTGAAGTGGTCCAGGTCCAGGAACAGCACGGCCAGTGACTGGTGTTCTTGCAGGGCCTGCTGCAGCTCGGCCTGGCCGCGCGAGACCCACTGGCTGCGGTTGGGCAGGCCGGTGAGGCTGTCGTAATGGGCCAGCGCGGCCAGCTCCAGCGTGCGCTGCTCGACCAGGGCCTGGGTGCGCCGGGTCTGGCCGGTGATGACCAGCAGAAACGCCCCCAGCAAACCCACACACAGCAGACTCAGGGCCACCATGGCCCAGGCGCTGAGGTCACGCGCCTGGTTCAGAAAACCGGCATTGGCGCGCACCAGCAGCAACCAGTCACGCCCGCCGAACTGCACCGGCAACTGAACACTCATGGGCACGTGGGCCCAGTCTGGCGCATCACAGCCGCTCGGGCCGGCCAGGCGGCGGTTGCCTGCGGCGGCCTGCGGGTCGAGCAGGCAACTCTCGGGGGGCACCCCAGCGGCCGCCGTGCCCAGCGCCTGAAGCACGTCATCCATGCGAAAGACCGCCGACACCACCCCCTTGAGCACGGTGCTGTGGGGCTGGAACACGGCCTGGTACATCACCACGCCGCGTTGCTCGCCCACCTCCTGCACCAGGCGGATGCCTTCGCTCACGCGGGGCTGGCCCGTGGTGCGGGTGCCGGCCACCGAATCGGCCGTGGCCGGCAGCACGGCCACATCCAGGCCCAGGGCCTGGGCATTGCTCGACAGGGGCTCGATCAGTGTGATGGGCAGGTAGCTGTCGCGCTGGGCTGCGGCAAAGGTCTCGCCTGTGGCTGAGCGGCCCTTGATGGGCCATCGGCCGGCTTCATAGGCGGCACGGCCGGACCGCAGGACCAGCGGGCTCCAGCCGAAATTCTGCGTGCCGCCATAGCGGTCCAGCCAATGGCGCACGGTGATGGAGAAGTCGGTCTGGGCCTCGGGTTGGGCCAGCTCGGGCGCAGTGCGGCTGATCTGCATCACCCGGGCAATGGCCTGCACACTGTCGTTCTGGGCGTCCAGGCGGCGCTGCAGCAGCCCGCCCAACTCATGCGCATACTGGTTCAGCTGGCTGCGAATGCGCTGGTCTTCCCAGTTCTTGGTCTCGAACACCACCGTCCCCACCACCAGCATGGCCAGCAACAGGGGAATGGCCACGCTGAGCCGCCGCGCCCGCCAGGCCACGGCAGGCTGCCCCAGGAACACCAGCAGCAGGGGCAAGCCCAGCACGGCGCCCACCGCATCACCCAGCCACCAGGTCCACCAGCTGAAGATGGCCTCGCTGATCGGAATGAGGCCCGACAGCACCAGCACCGGCACCGACAGACTGGCGTTGACCAGCGTGCTCAACGGCCCCACGCCCAGCAACAGCAGCATCACGCGCTGCGGCGTCTCGACCGGATCCGGGTAGCCCACCCAGCGGCGCGCCAGCCAAGCTCCCAGCCAGGCCTGCAGCGCGGCGCCCACGGGGGACACCAACAGGGTCCAGGACAGACCGCCCTCCAGGCCCGCCTGCTGAGCCGCCAGCCATTGCACCACCATCGAGCCCAGCGCCACCCCGGGCAAGGCCCAGGGGCCCCGGGTCAGTGCCATGCCCAAGGCCACGCCCGCCGGCAGGAACATCAGCGAGACATAGTCCGGCGGGATGCAGATCTGCAAGGAAAGCCAGCCCGTAGCGGCATAAATCACGGCAGTCCACAGCGCCGACTGCAGCTTGGATTTCAGATCAACGGGCACTTGGGATGGGCTTGGGTGGGTATGGGCCTGCATCCTAACGGGTTGTGACGCGCAAATTGGTGATATTGGTCAATTCTGGAGATGACGGGTTCATCCGTGCTCCGGCTTGTTGCGATCGCCGCCACCCATCTAAGATGCTCGAATGATCCTTCCATCGCGCTTCTGGGCCGACCTGAGTGCCCGTGATTTTGCCCACCTGCAGGCCAGTGGCCAGGCCGCCGAGGTGGTGGCCGTGTTGCCGGTGGCGGCCATCGAGCAGCATGGCCCGCACCTGCCGTTGAACGTGGACACGGCCCTGGTCGAGGGCATCGTGGCGGCCAGCCAGGCCTACCTGCCCGCCGCGCTGCCAACGCTGTTCCTGCCCACCCAGGCCGTGGGCCTGAGCCCTGAACACCAGCGCTTTGCGGGCACGCTGACGCTGTCGCCCGAGACCTTGATCCGGCTGTGGGTGGAGCTGGGCGAGTGTGTGGCCCGCGCCGGGGTGCGCAAGCTGTTGTTGTTCAACAGCCATGGCGGGCAGGTCAGCGTGCTCGACATCGTGGCCCGCGAGCTGCGCAGCCGCTGCGACCTGATCGTCTACAGCAGCAGCTGGTTCAACCTGCCGCTGCCCCCCGAGCTGGAGGCCCAGTTCAGCCCCGATGAGCATCGCTTCGGCATCCACGCCGGTGACATCGAGACCTCGATGATGCTGGCGCTCCAGCCCGAACGGGTGGACATGGCCCAGGCCCGCCACTTTCACAGCAGCTCGCAGGACCGGGCCGCGCGCTACACGCTGCTGGGCAACGGACGCAGCGCCAAGCTGGGCTGGCAGATGCAAGACTACAACCCCGCCGGCGCCGCCGGCAATGCCGCCGCCGCCACCGCCGACAAGGGCCACGCCCTGATCGACGCCGCCGCCCGCCAACTGGCCCTGCTGCTGCAAGAGATCGCCGACCTGCCGCTCAGCACCTTGGTGGACAAACCCCAGTTCTGAAAGATCGAGGGGCTCAGGCCACCATCCCCACCGGATGCCGCGCCAGCCACTCGCACAGCACGTCAAAGGGCATCGGGCGGGCATACAGGTAGCCCTGGGCCTCGTCACAGCCCAGATCGCGCAGGATGGCCACCTGCCGTTCGGTCTCGACCCCTTCGGCCAGCACCTTCATGCCCAGCTGATGGCCCAGGGGCACGATCATGCGGGCGATGCGGGCGCCGGGGCGCTCGGTCTCCAGCAGCTCCACAAAGGCCCGATCGATCTTGAGGCGGTCGGCCGGCAGTTGATCAAGATAGGACAGCGACGAAAACCCGGTGCCGAAATCATCAATCGCCACGGCCACCTGCCGGCTGCGGATCTCGCGCATCACGGCGGCCACCCGCTCCATGCCGACCATGGACACCGACTCGGTGATCTCCAGCTCCAGGCAATCCGGCGCGATCTGCTTGTCGTGCAAGGCTTCATCCAGGGTCTGCAGAAAGTCAGGCTGGCCAAACTGCACTGCCGACACGTTGACCGCCATGCGCAGCGGGCGCCAGCCCAACTGGTGCAGCCGACCCAGGTCGCTCAGGGCCGTGCGCAGCACCCAGGTGCCCAGGCCCACGATCAGGCCCGAGCGCTCGGCCACCGGGATGAAGCGGTCGGGCGGCACCAGCGAGCCGTCTTCGGCCCGCCAGCGCATCAGGGCCTCCACCCCGAGCACCGCCCCGGTGAGCAGCGAGACCTGGGGCTGGTAGACCACGAACAACCGGTCATGGTCAAAGGCCCGGTGCAGGCCGTGCAGCAGTCGGGTGCGCTCCTTGGAGTCGGCACCCAGCGCAGCCGAGTAGTACTCGATGCGCCCCTGGCCCGCGGCCTTGGCGCGCTTCATGGCGATCGAGGCATCCTTCAGCAACTCGCTGCCGTTGAGGGCCGGCACCTCGGCGCAGCGCACCAGGCTCATCGACACCGACAGCCGCCGGTTGATCTCCTCGACCTGGAAGGGCTGCTCGAACAGGGTGCGCAACTCCTCCGGGTTGACCACGTCCTCATGGCCCACCACCGCAAAGGTGTTGCCCGCCACCCGGGCGATGTAGCAGCGGCTGACCAGGGCCTGCGACAGGCGCTGGGCGATGGCGCCCAGCAGCAGGTCGCCGTAGCGGTGCCCGAACATGTCATTGGTCTCGGCGAACTGGTCCACATCGATCAGGGCCAGCACCAGATCCTGCAGCTCGCCCGCAGCCACCTGCTCGTCCAGGTGCTGAACCAGGGCCGTGCGGTTGGGGATGCCGAGCATGCGATCGACAAAGGCCACGCTGCGCAGGCGCATGAACAGCGACACATTGGACGCACACAGGGCGATGTTGGTGCAGAACACCTCCAGCAGATGGGCGTCCACCTCGCGCAGCGGCTCACCCGCGGCCACAAAGGCGGCAAAGTCCTGACCGTCGCGGCCTGAGAAGAACAGCGTCAGGCTGCGCTGGGCCACCTGGCTGCGGCGCTCGGCCAGGCAGCGGCTGAGCTGCTCAACGATCTCGGGGTCGGTGATCTCGCCCAAGCGCTTCTGGATCAGGTGGCGGTACGGGCCAGCCGCCGCGATGACCACGAAATCCGATGCCTGGCCCGCGCCGGGCGAAGGGTCGGTGCTGGCGCACACCAGGCCGTCGGGTCGAATGCCGATCAGGCTGGCGATCTGGGTGATCACGCCTTCCGCAAAGGTCTGCAGGCCCTGTTCGGCCATGAACTGATTGCTGGCGGCGACGATCTTCTCCAGCCCGCGGCGGCTGGCGTCCAGGCGGCACAGCTGGTCATAGCAGCGCACGGCGGCCGTCAGGGTGGCGTACAGCTTGGCCCGCGTGAGCTCGCTCTTGGTCTTGTAGTCGTTGATGTCGTAGCGCCGGATGGTCTCGATCTCGGGCGCCTGCCCGGGCTGCCCGGTGCGCAGGATGATGCGGGTGTTGTGCAGGCCCAGGCCGTTGCGGATGTTGTCCACCATGGCCAGGCCGGCGTGCTCGGTCTCCATCACCACGTCGAGCAGGATCACCGCCACATCGTGCTCGTGGCGCAGCAGCATCAGGCCCTCGGCGCTGGAATAGGCATGCAGCAGTTGCACCGGCCGGCCCACCAGCTCCAGGCCGCGCAAGGCATAAGCGGTGCTGTCGTGCACGTCGCGGTCATCGTCCACCACCAGCACCCGCCAAGGCGGCAGCGCGGGCGAACCCGGCTGGGGCGGCGGGGCCTCGGGCGAGTCGGGCTCCTGGAGGAAAGGAATCAGTGCGTCTGATGACATGGGCTACCTGTGAAAGGGCCAAGGCCGCGCGAGCAGTCCCTGAACCTTTCAGTTCAACAACCAACCGCCTTGTATCAGTGACTATAGAGTAACTAGGGTGATTTTTTGTCGCGGGATTTTCCCGGGGCTGCCACCAGAAAGTCCGCCAGCAACTGCACCCCCTCGTCCACCGCCCCTTCGGGGGTGGCCACCAGCAGGCGCCGCCGTGCCCAGGGGTCGGCCAGCGGGCGCCAGGCCAGCTTCATGGCCCGCGCGATGGGCAGTGACGCCGCCTTGGGCAGCACCGCCAGCCCCAGGCCCGAGGCCACCATGTGGCACACCGCGTCGAAGCTGCGCACCTGCATGCGCAGGCGCAGGGGCTTGTTCACGGCACGTGCCGCCTGCTGCTGCTGTTGCAGCATGGCGGCCCCGGCGGCCAGGCTGATCCATTGTTCGTCGAGCAGGCTGGCAAAGGCCACCGGCTGACGCGCCGGGGTGCTGGTGGCCACGGCGTGGCGCGCCGGCAGCACCAGGATCAGCTCATCGTCGCGAAAGTGCCGGGTGCTCAGGCCGCTGGTGTCGGGCCCTTCTACAAACACCGCCAGATCGGCCCGCCCCTCGCGCAGCGTGCGGACCACGGTGTCGGAGACCTGCTCCTCCAGATCCACCCGCACCTGGGGGTGCAGCTCGCCAAAACGCGCCAGCAACACGGGCAGGAACTGGTTGATCGCGGCGGTGCTGGCGCACAGGCGGATGTGGCGCGCAATGCCCTGGCGCAGATCGCCCAGCTCGCGGGTGAGTTGATCCAGGGTCTGCAGCAGGCTCAGGCCATGTTTCACGAACAGGCGCCCGGCCGGGGTGGGGGTCAGGCCCTTGGCGTGGCGCTCGAACAGGGGACCGCCGGTGGCGTCTTCCAGTTCACGCAGGCGCCGGCTGGCCGCCGCCAGCGCCAGGTGGCCCTCACGGGCCGCCGCGGTCAGGCTGCCGCTTTGTGCGCAGGCCACGGCCAGGCGGATCGAGATCAGGTCAAAGCGGGCGAGGTTGTAGGCCAGGGACATGGTGAGCTCCGGGCAAGCGGCGGGTGCATCCAAACCGGATTGGCAGGACCGGCACCACGACAGGGCTGCATGCACTGTTGCGGACCAGGCGAGCGCCGGAATGACATCAAAACGTTGGCATGTTACTTGCACTTTGCTGCATTCAATCTTGACTGGTTAGCAGGAGCACTCCATGAATCGCTTGGTAGACCGTTTTCCCATGTCCTGGCTGCGCGCCCCCGCCGTGTTGACGCTGTTGGCCGCTTCGCTGGCCGCCACCGGCAGCCATGCACAAGAGAAGGTGTTGCGCATTGCCATGACGGCCGGCGACATCCCACGCACGCTGGGCCAGCCCGACCAGGGTTTTGAAGGCAACCGATTCACCGGCATCCCGATGTACGACTCGCTGACGCAGTGGGACCTGTCCAAGGCCGATGCGCCCAGCGTGCTGATCCCGGCGCTGGCGCTGAGCTGGGCGGTGGACGCCAAGGACAAGACCAAGTGGGTGTTCAAGCTGCGCAGCGGCGTGAAGTTCCATGACGGCAGCCCCTTCAATGCCGACGCCGTGGTGTGGAACGTGCGCAAAGTGCTCGACAAGGAGGCCCCGCAGTTCGACGCCAGCCAGGTCGGCGTGACCGCCTCGCGCATGCCCACGCTGAAATCGGCCCGCAAGATCGACGAGCACACGGTGGAGCTGATCACCAGCGAGCCCGACTCTTTTCTGCCGATCAACCTGAGCAACCTGTTCATGGCCTCGCCCAGCCACTGGGAGGCCAAGCTCAAGGCCGTGCCCGCCAGCGTGAGCGAGCCGGCGGAGCGCAGCAAGCAGGCCTGGGCCGCGTTTGCCGCCGATGCCTCGGGCACCGGCCCCTTCCACATGACCCGCTTTGTGCCTCGCGAGCGCCTGGAGCTGGCCGCCAACAAGGGCTACTGGGACCCCAAGCGCACGCCCAAGATCGACAAGGTGGTGATGCTGCCCATGCCCGAGGCCAATGCCCGCACCGCCGCCCTGCTGTCGGGCCAGGTGGACTGGATCGAGGCCCCGGCCCCCGACGCCATGGACCAGATCAAGCAGCGCGGCTTCAAGCTCTACAGCAACGCCCAGCCCCATGTGTGGCCCTGGCAGCTGTCGTTTGCCGAGGGCTCGCCCTGGCTGGACAAGCGCGTGCGCCAGGCCGCCAACCTGTGCGTGGACCGCGAGGGCCTCAAGCAGATGCTGGGCGGCATGATGGCCATCCCCAAGGGCACCGTGCCGCCGGGCCACCCCTGGTGGGGCAACCCCGCGTTTGACATCAAGTACGACGTCAAGGCCGCCCAGGCCCTGATGGGCCAGGCCGGCTTCTCGGCCGCCAAGCCGGTGAAGGTGAAGGTGCAGATCTCGGCCTCGGGTTCGGGTCAGATGCAGCCCCTGCCCATGAACGAGTTCGTGCAGCAGTCGCTCAAGCAATGCTTCTTCGATGTGCAGTTCGACGTGATCGAGTGGAACACCTTGTTCACCAACTGGCGCAAAGGCAGCAAGGACCCCTCGGCCAACGGCAGCAACGCCATCAACGTGAGCTTTGCCGCCATGGACCCTTTCTTTGCCATGGTGCGCTTCGTCAGCACCAAGACCTTCCCGCCGGTGTCCAACAACTGGGGCTATTTCGGCAATGCCGAAATCGACAAACTGGTGGCCGATGCCCGCACCAGCTTTGACGACAAGGCACGCGACGCCGCCCTGGCCAAGCTGCATGCCCGCATCGTCGACGAAGCCCCGTTTGTGTGGATCGCCCACGACGTGGGTCCGCGCGCCCTGTCGGCCAAGGTGAAGAACGTGGTGCAGCCGCGCAGCTGGTTCATCGACATTGCCACCATGACGATGGACTGAGCGCCACCGGGACCGCACCATGTTCACCTACCTGCTGCGTCGCCTGAGCTACGCCCTGCCCATCATGCTGGGCGTGTCCCTGGTGTGCTTCGCCCTGGTGCACCTGGCGCCGGGTGACCCGCTGGTGTCCATCCTGCCGCCCGACGCCTCGGCCGAGCTGGCCGCCCAGATGCGCCAGCTGTATGGCTTCGATCGCAGCTACCCCGAGCAGTTCGGGCTGTGGCTGTGGCGGGCCGCCCAGGGCGACCTGGGCACCTCGATTGCCACCGGCCGGCCGGTGGCTGCCGAGGTGATGAAGGCGGTGGGCAACACCCTGCGCCTGGCCGTGGTGGCCACCGCCATCGGCTTCGTCCTGGGCAGCCTGTTCGGCTTTGTGGCGGGCTTCTTCCGCAACTCCTGGGTCGACAAGCTGGCCTCGCTGCTGTCGGTGCTGGGCGTGAGCGTGCCGCACTACTGGCTGGGCATGGTGATGGTCATCGTCTTCTCGTCGAGCCTGATGTGGCTGCCCGCCACCGGCGCCGGCCCCTCGGGCTCGGAGGGCTGGGCCTGGGACTGGGAGCACCTGCAGTTCCTGGTGCTGCCGGCCGTGACCATGTCGGTGATCCCGATGGGCATCATCTCGCGCACTGTGCGTGCCCTGGTGGCCGAGATCCTGGAGCAGGAGTTCATCGTCGGCCTGCGTGCCCGTGGCCTGACCCAGTTCGGGGTGTTCCGCCACTTGCTGAAAAACGCCGCCCCCACCGCGCTGGCGGTGATGGGCCTGCAGCTGGGCTACCTGCTGGGCGGCTCGATCCTGATCGAGACCGTGTTCTCCTGGCCCGGCACCGGCTTTCTGCTGAATTCGGCCATCTTCCAGCGCGACCTGCCCTTGCTGCAGGGAACCATCCTGGTGCTGGCCCTGTTCTTCGTGCTGCTGAACCTGATCGTGGACCTGTTGCAAACCCTGCTCGACCCGCGCATCGCACGGGCCTGACAGCCCCCCCCTTGACCCGGAGAAAGCGCCCCATGTCTTCAACCCTGGCCCCCCGCCGGCGCACCTTGCCCGTGACCGCGCAGACCTCGCCAGGCTACTGGCAATCGGTGTTGCAAAGGCTGCTGCGCGACCGCGTGGCCATGACCGCCGGCGCAGTGGTGCTGCTGCTGTTGCTGATGGCCGCCCTGGGCCCCTGGATCACCCCGGCCGACCCCTACGCGGCCTCGATGCTCAAGCGGCTCAAGCCCATCGGCACCCCGGGCTTTCTGCTGGGCACCGATGAGCTGGGGCGCGACCTGATGTCGCGTCTGATCATCGGTGCCCGCCTGTCACTGTTCATGGGCCTGGCCCCGGTGCTGTGCGCCTTTGTGTTCGGCTCGCTGATCGGCCTGGTGGCAGGCTACGCCGGCGGGCCTGTGAACACCGTGATCATGCGCACCATCGATGTGTTCTATGCCTTCCCTTCGGTGCTGCTGGCAATCGCGCTGTCCGGCGCCCTGGGGGCGGGCATCCTGAACTCGCTCGTGGCGCT
This sequence comes from Curvibacter sp. GW821-FHT09D12, assembly GCF_059416245.1. Lineage (NCBI taxonomy): Bacteria > Pseudomonadati > Pseudomonadota > Betaproteobacteria > Burkholderiales > Comamonadaceae > Curvibacter > Curvibacter sp. GW821-FHT09D12. The sequence goes on from NZ_JBWKOU010000013.1 coordinate 145,628, forward strand.
GACCGTGGTGTTCGTGCCGCAGATCGCCCGCGTGGCCGAGGCCGTGACCACCCAGGTGCGCAACCGCGACTACGTGGATGCGGCCCGGGCCTCGGGGGCCAGCGCCTTCACCATCGTGCGGGTGCACGTGCTGGGCAATGTGCTGGGGCCGATCTTTGTGTACTCGACCAGCCTGATCTCGGTCTCGATGATCCTGGCCAGCGGCCTGAGCTTTCTGGGCCTGGGCGTGAAGCCGCCCGAGCCGGAGTGGGGCCTGATGCTGAACACCCTGCGCACGGCCATCTATTCCCAGCCCGCCGTGGCGGCGCTGCCCGGGGTGATGATCTTCATCACCTCGGTGAGCTTCAACCTGCTGTCGGACGGCCTGCGTTCGGCCATGGACAACAAGGGGGCCGCATGAGCACCTGGCATTCACTCCCCAAGACCGGGCCAGAGGCGCCGCTGAGCGTGGTGGACGTGGGCGGCCCGGCCCAGCCGTTGCTGACCATCCGCGGCCTGGTCAAGCACTTTCCCCTCAAGGGCGGCCTGCTGGGCCGCCGCCGTGGCGAGGTGCGCGCCGTCGACGGCGTGAACTTCGAGGTGCTCAAGGGCGAGACCCTGGGCGTGGTGGGCGAATCGGGCTGCGGCAAGTCGACCACCGCCCGGCTGTTGATGCAGTTGCTGGAACCCACCGCCGGGCAGATCGTGTTCGACGGGCGAACCGTGGGCAGCCGTGACCTGCCGCTCAAAGAGTTCCGCCGCCAGGTGCAGATGGTGTTCCAGGACAGTTATGCCTCGCTCAACCCACGCCTGACCCTGGAGGACTCGATCGCCTTCGGCCCCCGGGTGCACGGGGTGCCGGCCGCCGAGGCCATGAGCCGGGCGCACGACCTGCTGGCCCGCGTGGGCCTGGAGCCGGCCCGCTTTGCCGGGCGCTACCCGCATGAGCTGTCGGGCGGCCAGCGCCAACGCGTCAACATCGCCCGGGCCCTGGCACTGCGTCCGCGCCTGCTGATCCTGGACGAGGCCGTGTCGGCCCTGGACAAGTCGGTGGAAAGCCAGGTGCTGAACCTGCTGCTGGACCTGAAGGCCGAGTTCGGCCTGACCTATGTCTTCATCAGCCACGACCTGAACGTGGTGCGCTACATGAGCGACCGGGTGCTGGTGATGTACCTGGGCGAGGTGGTGGAAGTGGGCCCCGCAGGCGCCCTGTTCGACGACCCGGCCCACCCCTACACCCGTGCCCTGCTGTCATCCGTGCCCTCGATGGACCCGGACCACCGCACCGAGGCCCCGGCCCTCAGCGGCGACCCACCCAACCCGATCGACCCGCCGGGCGGCTGCCGCTTTCACCCGCGCTGCCCGATGGCCGCACCGGCCTGCGCCCGCCAGGCCCCCATCCCCAGCAGCGTGAGCCCGCTGCACCAGGTGCGCTGCCTGGTGCATGAGCGTGGCAGCGAACACCCCGATGCCCTGAACCGTTCGCTGCACGACCCGAGCAATCTGTTGCGCCCCCAAGGCGCTCAAGAGGCCCTGGCATGAACAGCCTCCACCCCACCCCCCTGGTGCAGATCGAGGACCTGTGCGTGACCTTCACCGGCGGCAAGCTGCCGGTGCAGGCGGTCAGCGGCGTGACGCTGAATGTGGCCCGAGGCCAGGTGATGGCCTTGATCGGCGAATCGGGCTCGGGCAAGAGCGTGACCCTGCGCACCCTGCTGCGCCTGCACCCCGAGCGCCGCACCCAGATGCGCGGCAAGGTGCTGGTGGACGGGCGCGATGTGCTGGCGCTGAGCCCGCGCGAGCTCAACGACTACCGCGGCAAGACCACCTCGATGATTTTTCAAGAGCCGCTGCTGGCACTCGACCCGGTGTACCCCCTGGGCCGGCAGATCGTCGAGGCCATCCGCCGCCACGAACCCGTGAGCCGCGCCGAGGCCGAGCGGCGCGCCCTGGCCCTGTTCGAGCAGGTGCGCATCCCCAGTCCGGCCCGCCGGCTGCAGGCCTACCCACACGAGATGTCGGGCGGCATGCGCCAACGCGCCATGATCGCCCTGGCCCTGGCCTGCAAACCCCAGGTGCTGCTGGCCGACGAGCCCACCACCGCGCTGGATGCCACGGTGCAGATCCAGATCCTGCTGCTGCTGCGCGAGTTGCAGCGCGAGCTGGGCCTGTCGGTGATCTTTGTCACCCACGACATCGGGGCGGCCGTCGAAGTGGCCGACCGCGTGGCCGTGATGTACGGCGGGCGCATTGTCGAAGAGGGTTCGGTGCGCGAGCTGATCCGGGCCCCGCGCCACCCCTACACCCAGGCCTTGCTGGGCAGCCGCTCGCACGGCGCCATGGTGCCCGGCCAGCGCCTGCAGACCATCAGCGGCTCGCCCCCCGATCTGGCCCGGCTGCCCCCGGGCTGCTCGTTTGCCGAGCGTTGCCCGCGCGCCAGCGAGCTGTGCCGCGGCAGCCAGCCCCCGGTGGAGTCCGTCCATGCCGATCACACGGTACGCTGCTTCCATGGGCAGCTGCCTGAACCGGCCGCCGCCCCCCAGCCCGCCCCCCCTGTTGGAGACACCCATGCCTCTGCATGACCCTGCGCACGCTTTTGTTCCCTACCCCGACGCCCCGGTGCCGAACGCGGGCACCGGCCCCCTGTCGGGCCTGCGCTTCGGGGTGAAAGACCTGTTCGACGTGGCCGGCTACCCCACGGGCGGCGGCAATCCGCTGGTGCTGGCCCTGTCGGGGCTGAAGACCCGCACGGCCCCCACGGTGCAGCGCCTGCTGGACGCCGGGGCGGCCTTTGCCGGCAAGACCGTCACCGACGAACTGGCCTTCTCCATGAATGGCAACAATGCGCACTTCGGCGCCCCCCTCAACGGGGCGGCGCCGGAGCGCATCACGGGCGGTTCGTCCTCGGGCTCGGCCTCGGCCGTGTCGTCCCGACTGGTCGACTTTGCCCTGGGCACGGACACCGGGGGCTCGGTGCGCGCCCCGGCCAGCCACTGCGGGCTGTACGGCCTGCGCCCCAGCCACGGCCGCATCTCGCTGGCCGGCGCCCTGGACCTGGCGCCCAGCTTCGACACCTGCGGCTTCTTTGCCCGCGACCCGCTGACCTTCTCGCGCGTGGCCGAGGTGCTGCTGGGCGAAGACAGCACGGCCCTGCCTGCCCGCCCCCGACTGCTGAGACCGGAGGACCTGTGGGCCTTTGCCCAGGCGGCCGCCGTGGCCGCCGTGCAACCAGTGCTGGCCCGGGCCGAAGCCCTGTGGGGGCCGGCCGCAGCCTGCCCGGTGATGCTGGACTCGTTCGACGCCATGTACTGGAACTTCCGCTACCTCCAGGGCCGCGAGGCCTGGATGACCGATGGCCCGCTGATCGAACGCTACGCCCCGCCGCTGGGCCCGGGCGTGGCCGAGCGCTTTGCCTGGTCGCGCCAGGTGACGGATGCCCAGGTGACCGAGGCCGAAGCCTTTCGCCGCCGTTTCCAGGCCCACATGCGGGCTTTGCTGGGGCCCGACGGCGTGCTGCTGCTGCCCACCATGCCCGATGTGGCCCCCCTGCGCAGCGAACCTGAGTCGGCCCTGGAGGACTACCGAAACCGCGCCATCCACATGCTGTGCGTGGCCGGGCTGGGCGGCCTGCCCCAGGTCTCGCTGCCGCTGGCCCGCCAAACCCAGGCCGACGCCCCGCTGGGCGTGTCGCTGATCGGGCCGGTGGGCTCGGACGCTTCGCTGATCCGGCTGGGGGTGGCGCTGGCGGGGTGAGCCGTGAGGCTCACGGCTCCTGCAGCGTTTCTTGCAGCCAGACCTTGATCAGGGATTGATAGGGCACATCCCGGGCCTTCGCCACCACCTTGAGCGAGTCCAGCAAATGCGGGGGCAGGCGCAAGGAGATGGTCCAGGGCCTGTTAACACTGATTTCACCAGCGAAATCAGTGTTAACAGGCCCTAAGTCGTGGGCTTCAGATTCGGCAGAACGGCCCGGCTGGCCAGTGACCAACCCCGGTGCGGGCTGGAGTCATGCGACGCCCAGTATTCGCGCTCCTGCACCTCGGTCTCGAAATGAGGAATGGCCTCAAGGCGCTTGTTCATAGACGGCTCGCTCCTTTCGATGCATGTCTCTTGCTGAAATGACCCGGATCAGACGGCTTTTTCTGTGAAATTTGTCACACATCGCCCGTATCATCGCGCGCTTGTTGCCCGACTGCGCCATGAACCGACACCCCGCCCAGCCCTACCTGAACAACGCCCCGCCCCCCGCCCTGAGCCGCCGCGCCACCCTGTCGCTGCTGCTGGCCGCGGCCTGGGGCCCGGCCCTGGCCGCCGAGACCCTGACCGGGGCGGGCTCGTCCGCCGCGGCCCCGCTGTACCGCGCCTGGGCGGCGGCTTACGGCAAAACGCAGGATGTGCTGCTGCAGTACGAGGCCAGTGGCTCGTCGGCCGGGCTGAAGAAGATCCGCGCCCAGGAGGTGGCCTTTGGCGCCTCGGATGTGGCGCCACCGGAAGCCGAACTGAACCGGGATCAACTGGTGCTGGTGCCCACCTTCGTGACCGGGGCGGTGCCGGTGGTGAACCTGCCTCGCGTTCCCCGGGGCCGGCTGCGCCTGACCGGCGAGGTGCTGGCACAGATCTACCTGGGCAGCATCACCCGCTGGTCGGCGCCCGAGATTGCCGCCCTGAACCCCGACCTGAACCTGCCCGACCTGGTGATCCGCCCAGTGGGCCGCAGCGACGGCTCGGGCACCACCTGGTATGTGGCCGACTACCTGGCCCGCCTGAGCCCGACCTGGAAAGAACGCCTGGGGGTCAAGACCAGCCTGCCCTGGGGTGAGCACGTGACGGGTGCCAAAGGCAGCGACGGCGTGGTGCGCGCGGTGCAGGACACCGCTGGCGCCCTCGGCTATGTCGACTTCAACTACGTGGGCGCCAATGGCCTGAGCCCGGTGCTGTTGCGCAATGCCGCCGGTGAGTTTGCGACGGCCGGGGTGGCCGGTTTCAAGGCCGCCCTGCGCACCAGCGACTGGGCCGCCAAGGGCAACTTCCACGCCAGCCTGGCCAACCTGCCGGGGCCTGGGGTGTGGCCGATCACCATGGGCACCTTCGTGCTGTTGCCACGGGTGAGCGGCCAGCCGGCCGACACCGCGCGGGCGCTGCGCTTTCTGATGTGGGCCCTGCTCAAGGGCGACTCGGTGGTCGAAGGCCTGAGCTTTGTGCGCCTGCCAGACGCCCTGCAGGCCAGCGCCTTCAAGGCCCTGAGCAGCGTGGTCGACAAGCAGGGCCGCAAGCTGGGCGCGGAGGCCTTCTCGGCCATTGCCCAGGCCGGCTGAACCTGGGCGACAGCGCCCCGCGCCGTCGGGCTCCAAAATCGCGGCCTTTGTGCTGCGCCGCAGCGCAACAACGGTTTTTCAAGGAGCCCTCATGAGCAAACCCTTTGACATCGTGGTGCACGGCGCCACGGGTTTCACCGGCCGTCTGGTGGTCGAGTACCTGTTGCGCCAATACCCCGCCGGCAGCGGCCTGCGCTGGGCCATGGGCGGACGCAGCGCCGCCAAGCTGGCCGCGGTGCGCGACGAGCTGGGCGCCCCCGCCGACACCCCGCTGGTGGTGACCGACAGTGCCGACCCCGCCAGCCTGCAGGCCCTGATGGCACAGACCCGCCTGGTGCTGACCACGGTCGGCCCTTACCAGCTGTACGGCAACGAGCTGGTCGCCGCCTGCGCCCAGGCCGGGGTGGACTATGTGGACCTGTGTGGCGAGCCCGCCTGGATGCGCCACATGATCGACGCCCACGAGGCCCAGGCCCGCGCCAGCGGTGCCCGCATCGTGTTCTCCTGCGGCTTCGACTCCATCCCCTTCGACCTGGGCGTGCTGTTGCTGCAGACCGAGATGAAGGCCCGCTTCGGCCAGGCCGCCCAGCGCGTGCGTGGCCGGGTGCGCAAGATGAAAGGCACCTTCTCGGGCGGCACCGCCGCCAGCCTGAAAGCCACCATGGCCGCCGCCGCCAGCGACCCCGGCGTGTTGGCCCTGTTGCGCAACCCCTTCTCGCTGACACCGGGCTTTGAGGGCCCGCGCCAGCCCTCGGGCAACAAGCCCGAGCTCGACGAGGCCCTGGGCCTGTGGGTGGCCCCCTTTGTGATGGCGGCCATCAACACCCGCAATGTGCACCGCTCCAACTTCCTGCTGCAGCATGCCTACGGCCAGGACTTCGTCTACGACGAGATGCTGGTCACCGGGGCTGGCGAAAAAGGCCAGGCCATCGCCCAGGCCGTGGCCAGCGACAAGTCGATGGGCTCGGACGAAGGCCCGAAGCCGGGTGAAGGCCCTTCACGCGAAGAGCGCGAGGCTGGCTACTACGACGTGCTTTTCCTGGGCCAGGACAGCGCCGGTCACAGCTTGAAAGTGGGCGTGAAGGGCGACCGCGACCCGGGCTATGGCTCGACCTCCAAGATGATCAGCGAGGCCGCCGCCTGCCTGCTGCTGGACAGCGCCGCCACCCCAGGCGGCATCTGGACCCCGGCCTCGGCCATGGGCGACAAGCTGATCGCGCGCTTGCAGGCCCATGCGGGCCTGAGCTTCTCGGTAGAAGACTGAGCCTCAGTCCCCGCGTGCGAGCAGGGCAGCCACCTGCTCGCGCAGGCCCTCGGGGCTGAGGCCGGCCGCCGCCACCGGCGCGCCCACCTCCAGCCCGACCCGGTTGAACAGGCCGCGCCGGAAGGGGCGCACCATGGCGCCACCCTGCTCGATGCGGCTGAAGTACGAGCCCCACAGATTCGTCAGGGCCATGGGCAACACCGGCACGCTCAGGCCGTCGGCCTGGGCGCGCTGCAGAATCTTCACGATGCCGCCCTTGAAGGGCTGCAACTGCCCGTCGCGGGTGATGCCGCCCTCGGGGAAGATGGCCAGCAGATCGCCCTCGCGCAGCACCTGGGCGGCGCGATCGAAAGCGGCCTCGTAGGCGGCGGGGTCCTCCTTCTGCGGCGCGATCGGGATGGCTTTGGCCAGGCGGAACAGCGTGCCCAACAGCGGCGCACTGAAGATGCGGTGGTCCATCAGGAAGTAGATCGGGCGCGGGCTGGCCGCCATCAGCAGCACGGCATCAACAAAGCTCACGTGGTTGCAGGCCAGCACCGCGGCCCCCGCCACCGGCAGGTGCTCATCGCCGCGCACCTTGAACCGGTACACAAAGCGCGACATGACCCAGGCCACGAAGCGCAGCAGGTATTCGGGCACCAGCAGAAAGATGTAGCCGGCCACCACCGCATTGGCCAGGCCCACGAACAGAAACACCTGCGGGATGCTGAAGCCCGCCCCCAGCAAGGCGCCGGCGATCACCGAGCTGCCGATCATGAACAGGGCGTTGAGGATGTTGTTGGCCGCAATGATGCGAGCCCGGTGGGTGGGCTGGCTGCGCATCTGGATCAGGGCGTACATGGGCACGCTGTACAGGCCCGCAAACAGGCTCAGCAGCAGCAGGTCGGCCATCACATGCCAGTGCGCGGGCTGGGCCACGAAGGCCGCCAGGCCCATCTGCTCGGCCGGTGGCAGACCGCGCGAGGCGAAGTACAGGTCGATGGCGAACACGCTCATGCCGATGGCGCCCAAGGGCACCAGGCCGATCTCGACGTGGCGCCGCGACAGCACCTCGCACAGCAGCGAACCGATGCCGATGCCCACCGAGAACACCACCAGCAGCAGCGAGGCCACCTTTTCATCGCCGTGCAGCACTTCCTTGGCAAAGCTGGGGAACTGGCTCAGGAACACGGCGCCGAAAAACCACATCCAGCTGATGCCCAGCAGCGAGCGGAACACCACCACGTTCTCGCGCGCCAGGCGCAGATTGCGCCAGGTCTCGCTGACCGGGTTCCAGTTGATCTTCAGCCCCGGATCGGTGGCCGGTGTGGCCGGGATCGCCTGCGCCACGCCGCGCCCCAGCAGGGCCAGCAGCACGCAGGCCACGGCCACCTCGGCATGCCCCACGGCCGGCACGGCCACCAGCAGCCCGCCCGCCACCTGGCCCAGCAGAATGGCCACGAAAGTGCCCATCTCGACCATGCCGTTGCCTCCGGTGAGCTCGCGCTCACTCAGCACCTGGGGCATGTAGGCGAACTTGACCGGGCCGAACAAGGTGCTGTGCAGCCCCATCAGAAAGGTGCACAGCAGCAGCACCGGCACCAGGCCGCTGACAAAGCCCCAGGCGGCGATCAGCATGATCGCGATCTCGAGCGACTTGACCAGGCGGATCAGCCGCGTCTTGTCCCACTTGTCGGCCAACTGGCCCGAGGTGGCCGAGAACAGCACATACGGCAGGATGAACAAGGCCCCGATCACCAGCCCGGCCAGCGAGGCCGGCAACCAGCTGACCTGCAGCTGGTAGGTGACCATCACCGTGAAAGCGAACTTGAACAGGTTGTCGTTGGCAGCGCCACAGAACTGAGTCCAGAAAAAGGGGGCGAACCGACGCTGGCGCAGCAGGGCAAACTGATTGGGGTGCTCAGAGTGAGCGTCCTGGACGGAAGTGTTCATGGTGTGACAGAAATCAACGGTGGGCCGAGTTTAGAGGCAGGCAGACCCGAGGACCTGAGCCCGGAGTGTCCGCAAACGGTGCGTGAGATCACCCGTTTTTGGCACTTGAATGCCAAAAATCCACTTTTGGTACCATTTTTCAATACCCATTACCTTCCAGGCTTCCATGAGCAGCACCGCCGACCTGATCCGCATCCTGAAGCAGGAACTCAAATCCGCGCAGATGACCTATGCCGACCTGGCCCGGGCCCTGGGCATGGCCGAATCGAGCGTGAAGCGCATGCTGGCCAAGGGCGACCTGTCCTTGTCGCGCATCGATGCCATCTGCCGCGCGCTGCGACTCGACTTTGCCGAACTGGCGCGCCGGGTGGCCGATGCCCAGCCCCTGCTGGCCCAGATGACCGAAGCGCAGGAGCGAGCCGTGGTGGCCGACAAAAAACTGCTGCTGTGCGCCATCTGCGTGCTGAGCCAATGGACGCTGGAACAAATCACCCAGACCTACCGGCTCAGCGAGGCCGAGGCGGTGAAAGCCCTGCTGCAGTTGGACCGCGTGGGCATCATCGAGCTGCGCCCGCTGAACCGTTACCGCCTGAAGCTGGCCAAGACCTTCCGCTGGCGCCCGCATGGGCCGGTGATGAATTACTTCCGCGAGCACGCCCTGCTGGACTATTTTTCGGGGGCATTCTCGGGGCCGGACGAGGGGCTGCTGCTGGTGCACGGCAGCATCAGTCGCAGCCTGGCCCCGATGTTCATGGAACGGCTGCAGCGCGTGGCGCAGGATTTTGCCCAACAGCACCTGGCCGACCAGAAGCTGCCTGAAAGCCAGCGCGAGGGTTACACCTTGCTGCTGGCCCAGCGCAGCTGGGAGTTCGAGGCCTTCAGCGCGCTGCGACGCCTCCAGCCACTCAAGCCACCTGCACCTTGACGGCGTGATCGAGCCAGCTGTTGTTGGCAAAGCCGCCCGCGTTGTCGGTGCGCAGGCGTGGTTGCTCGCGGCCCTCGTCATCGGTGACGCGGCAGACCAGCACGTGGCTGCCGCTGCGCAGTTCGGTCTCGAAGACGAACTGGCGCCAGGCAAAGCGGCCCAGGTCGGGGCCGGAAAACTGGGCCACGCCCCAGCGCTGGCCGCCATCGACCGACACCTCGACCTGGCGCACGGCTCGGGTGCCCCCAAAGGCCACGCCCAGCACGCGCACCAGGCCGGGCTTGAGGGCTCGCCCCCCCGGGGCGGGGCTGTTGATCCAGGACTTGAGGTCCATCTCCCACAGCGGCGCGTCGCCCGGCCCAGGCTCGGCACCGGCGGGGGTAAGGCGGTAATCGCGCGCCATCATGCGGGCCGTGCTCTCCTGCTCGGTGAAGGCCAGGCGGCGGATGTACTTGATCTGGTTCTCGGCGTAGTAGCCGGGCACGATGAGGCGCAGCGGGCCGCCGTGGGCCAGGGGCAGCGGCTCGCCATTCATCTCCCAGGCCAACAGGGCCTCGTCGAGCGCGCGCAGGGGCACCGAACGCTCGGCCACCAGGTTCAAGGGGTCAATGCCCTCGGGCAGCACCTCGGCCCCGGTTCCCGTGATGTAGCGGGCCTCGGGCAGCAGCCCGCCCAGGGCACTGACCACCCGGCGCAGCGGCACACCACTCCAGACCACGCAGCCCGCGGCGCCCACGCCCCAGGGCAAGCCGTTGACCTTGCCCGGGAAAAACGCCCGGCCATTGCCCGCCGATTGCAGCACCGTGGCGACCGTCTCCAGGCCCAGATCGCGCAGCTCGCCCAGGGTGATGTCGCGCGCGTGCTTCAGGCCGGCGGTCTGCAGCACCCAGGCATCGCGATCACTGAGGATGCGTGATTCGGGGGGCGCCAGATGGCTGCGCACAAACAGCTGACTGGCCGGCGTGATGACGCTGCTGCCCATGGCGCTGCGCCGGGTTTCCAGCGCGAGGTGGCTGTGCTCCTCCAGCGCGGCGGCGTCTTTCCAGGCCGCATAACCGGGCAACACGCGAGGCTCGGCCCAGGCCGGAGACTGCCAGCCTCCCAGCAAGCAAAGGCCCGCGGCACCGCCCAGCCAGCGGCGGCGTGATGATGAAGAAGGGAAGGCAGTCTGGAGGGATTCGGACATGGCACACCGACAAGGAACGGGCTGGTGAACAGGCTGACAAATGGGCTGACAAATGGGCTGGTCAATGGTCTGGTCAATGGGCGGGCAAACGGCCCCGCCTGCAGGCGGCCCCCACACCAGACCCAAAAAGGTCTGGCCACGATTGTGGACCAAAGCCAGGGCCTGTCCGGGCTGGGCCGTGGGTAGACTTACCCCTATGGCGAACAACCCCTCATCCTCCACCGCAGCGCAGCGCGAAGCCATGCCTGCCATGCCGCTGGAGCGCACCCTGACCTACCGGCTGCACCTGCTGCACAAACTGACCGACCTGGAGAGCCAGCGCGCCTACCTGGCCGAGGCCGGCCTGCCCTTGAGTGACGGGCGCTGCCTGGCCTCGATCGGGGCCTTCGAGCCGCTGTCGGTGAACGATCTGGCGCACCGGGCCAACCTGAACAAGGGTCAGGCCAGCCGGGCCGCGCAGTCGCTGGTTGATCAAGGGCTGGTGCTCAAGCAGGCCAGTCCCACCGACGGCCGGGGCGTGGTGCTGAGCCTGACCGAGGCCGGCCGTCTGCAATGGCGCCGCACGATGGAAGTGATCGAACGGCGCAACCAGGCCATCTTCGGCGCCCTGTCCGAATCGGACCAGGCCCGGCTGGGCGAACTGTTCGACCTGCTGATTGCCCATGCACGCAGCCAGAGCCTGTCGGAGACCCCGGACGACATCCCGGACGGTCCCCCGGACGAGAGGGTGCCGACGGCGACCGGTCAATCCTCGGTGGTGAACACCGTCAGCACACCGGTGTAACCATAAAGGTGGTGGCGGGCGATCTCGCCGCCCGCAAAAAACCCCACCAGGGGCACGTCGCCCAAGGCATGGCGCACGATCTGCAGCTCGGCACTGGGGCCGCCGAAATGCGGGCCGCCCCGCCCCGAGCAACTCACATACACCGCTCCGGCCATGCGGCGCCCGGCCACCGGCCCGGATTCGGGCAAGCCCGACGACAGGGCCGAGGCCTGGTCGGCCGAGAGCATCTCGGGCTCCAGCTCTTCTCGGATCTCGGCGCAGATGCGCATCAGGTCGGCACGGGCCGCCTGCACGTCGCGGCGGCAGAACGCCAGGCGCATGCCCACCTGCAGCGGGTGCGCCACGGCCACCCCCTGGCGTGCCGGGTCGAGCCCGATGATGTGACGCACCAACACGTCGGTGCCGAAGCGGCCATGCCGGTCCAGGCTGTCGTCGCCGGCCGCACTCAGCCCCACCAGAGTGGAGCGCAAGACCTCCAGGGCCTGCTGCAGGGCGGGGCTGCGTTGCGGGCCATCCAGGTCGAGCGTGACGCGCAGATCGCGCAGCAGCACAGCCAGCGCCGGCTCGCCATCCAGGGCCAGCACCACATGGCCCTCGGCGGCCGTGACCTCGTGCACCGGCGCCACCGGCAGGCAGCCCTGGGTCACGCGCGAGATCAGCGACACCTCTTCAGTGAAGGCCACCCCGCTGAGCCCGCCGCGAAACACGCCCCGTGCCGCGCCATGGCCACGGATGTTGCCGTCACCGCCGATGGCAAATTGCACGTTGCCGTGGCGACTGGCCGACAGGCCGCCGAACAGGTAGCCAGTGTCGGTGCGGCCGGCCATCTCGGCAATCAGCTCGGCCACATCGGGCGTGCCAGCGTCGGCATGCACCAGCGCGGTATGCGCCTGAAAGCCCAGGCCCAGCGGGGCCACCCCTGAAAACACCCGGTACTGGTGAGCCGGGATGTCGCACAGCATCAGGGACAGGGCGGGCTCGTCAAAGTATTCAGCGTTGTTGGCGGCCACCCCGATGCCCACGGTGCCGGCCCAGTCGTTGATTTCAGGCAGCTCGGCCGACAGGAAATCCAGCAGGTCCTGGGCCTCGGCGGCGTAATGGTCGGTGATGTAGAGCAGGCCCAGCGTGGGGTTGTGCGCATAACCGGGCAAGGCCATCTGGGCCCGCAACTGGGCCAGTACCAGGCCGGCTGCCATGCGCCACTGGGGATGGGTGGCGTGGCCATGAGGAAAAAGTGACATGAGGACTCCGCTTCTGCGTGCCCCCATTCTGCCGCGTCAAAACCCCGTCAAGTGCAATCTGGCCCGGTTGAACCGGGCCAGCCCGGCCTCAGGCGGCGCGGCGTGGCGCCGCCTTCTTGGCCGCAGGGGCTTTTTTGGCCGCAGGGGCTTTGCGGGCAGCCGGTGCCTTTTTGGCCGCCGCCTTGGGCGAAGCGGGCGCCTTGGCTTCGGGGGTGGCCCTGGCCTTGGCCGCCTTGGCGGCCTTGACTCCGGCACTCACGGCTTCGGCCGTGGTCTTGAGGGCCTCACGCGCCAGGCCGGTGGCCAGGTTCCGAGTGCTGTCCAGGGCCTGGGCCACGGCCGTGTCCTTGATGGCATCGGTGGCGATCTGCTGGAACTGCTGGGTGAGGGCACCCCACCACTGCAGCGGGTCGACCACGCCTGGGGCGGCGCTGCCATCTGCCTGGGCTTGAGCCGGCGCGGAAGCAGGCTCGGGTTCAGGCGCAGGCGGCGGTGCCGGCGTCGGGGCCGGTGCGGGGGCCGCGGCCGAGGTGGCGGCGGTAGCGGCAGCGGCGAGGTTGGCCGACGCCTTCTGCATCTCCGACACCATGTCGGCCGTCTTGACCTGGAAGGCCTTGGCCACATCGCCCATGCTGAAGTTCATGCCCTTCAGGGTGGCCAGGGTCATTTTCTGGACTTCCAGGGCCTGGATGGTGGCGGCCAGGGCACGGGCGTTCTGATCCAGCCAGAACTGAACGGCCTTGAGTTCGCCGATGCGCTTTTCGATCTCTTCGACACTCAGGGTGGGGGCCACCCAGCTCGAAAGACTGGGCATGTTGGGCAGGCCTTGCTGCGCCCCTTTGACGGCCGAGCTGGCCAGGTTCTGCAGGAAGTCGAAACCCGGCACAAGTTTGCCGAAGCCGAAGGGGGTGGTGTCCGTCATGTCTGCTCCATCTTCTGAAAATGAGATCGATGGCCGCAGCTTACCGGATGACCCGCCGCTGGAACAGGCGGACTTGCACTTGATCGGTGCGCTGCACACAAGGCTTGCCTTTGGTTGCAGCAAAGACACCGGGTATCAGCCGGCGCCCACCGCCTCAATGCTGGTGGTGCTGGTGGCCGCTCATGTCACCCATGGGTGGAACCGCCGACACGGGCACGCTGATGTCGAGCTGGCTTTCGGCGCCCTTGGCGTCGCGCAGCTTCAAGGTCAGGGGCACCTGGCTGTCCTTGGCCAGCGGAGCCTTGAGGTCCAGCAGCATGACGTGGTAGCCGCCGGGCTTGAGTTCGACCGCCTGACCTGCCGGCAAGGCCAGCGACGGCAGGGCGCGCATCTTCATCACGTCGCCCTCCATCTTCATCTCGTGCACCTCTGCCACACCGGCCGCCGGCGAACTGACGCCCACCAGGGTGGCCCCGGCAGGGGCGGTGAGGGTCATGAAGGCACCGGTGGCCTTCTGGCCCGGCACGCTGGCGCGGGCCCAGGCGCCCTGCACCTGCACCACCTGGGCGCTGGCAGGCAAGGTGGTCAGCGCGAGGCTGGCGGCGGCGATCAAGGTCATGAATGCTTTTTGCATGGGGTTCTTTCTGGCGATGAAATCAATGAACGTGGGCGGCCGGGGCCACCGGGGCTGCGGGAGCGACTGGGGCTGTCGAGGTCAGGGCCGGGGCTGGCGGCAGTACCTCCAGCAGGGCCGCCGGGGCTTTCAGGCCCCGTGTGGCGCTGCCCGCCGCAGGCACCTCGGCCCAATCGGCCTGGCCACCGTCGCATCCCTGCAGCACCTTGAACCACAGCGGCCCGGCCGGGCCGGCCGGCGTGCCACGCAATACAAACTCATCATAGTAGGCACCGGGCAAGGCGTTGTCGGGCCCCTGAGCCTGCCAGCGCACCTCGACCACGTCGTCCTTGACCACGCGGCCGTGGGCTTCATACGGCTGGGCCAGCGCCGCTCGCTGCACGCGCAGGGTCCAGCCGGCCTTGGGCACCGGCTGGGCCCCGCGAAAGCCCTCGGGCACGCGCACGGTGATGGCCGTGGTGGATTGCCCTTCACCACAGGCATGGCCCACCTTGAAAACGGCCTTGTAGGCACTGCCGGCGACGGCCTGGGGCTGCTCCAGCGTGACATGGGCTTGCGCGCCAGCGCTCAGCCCGACGGTCAGGCCCAGCGCGGCCAGGAGGAAGGTAGCTTTGAACATGTGATGCGCTTTCAGAAATCAGCCCGCAGATTGGCCTGGTAGCTGCGCTGCGGGTAAGGGTGGAAGTTCCAGTACTGGTAGTTGTTCAGGTTGTCGATGCCGAACGACGCCGTCAGGGTCTTGTCGATGCGCCACAGCACCCGCAGGTCGGTGGTGAAGTAGCGGCTCACGCCCATGTAGGTGAAGCCATTGGTGTCGGCGTTGTTGAGCGTGCGGTACTGGGTGCCGCTGTAACGGGCGCCCAGGCTGGCGCTCCACTGCGGGTTGAAATGCCAGGTGGCCTGGGCCGTGGCACGCCAGCGCGGGATGTTGGGTTGTTGGCGCCCCAGGGTATCGCCCGGGGTGCTGACGTAGCCGGCGTTCTCTTTGATGATGGAGTGCGCATAGGTCACGCTGCCCAGCACGTCCAGCTGGCGCCAACCGACACCCTGGCCATTGAAGGCGGCCTCCAGGCCCTGGGTGTCGATGCGGCCCACGTTCTGCACGCGGCTGATGTTCTTGTTCGCGGTGGCGTCGTACACGGTCTGCGAGTACAGCGCGTCGCGGGTGGTCTCGGCAAACCAGGTCAGGCGCGCCAGGGCATTGCCCAGGTCTTTTTCGGCACTGAGCTCGGCGGTCCAGGAGCGCTCGGGCTTCAGGTTCGGATCGTTGATGTACTGCGAGTTGGTGGTCGAGGTGGCGCCATACAGCTCGGCCACGGTCGGAAAGCGCACGGCACGGCCCAATGAGGCTTTGAGCACGGTGTCGGGCAGCCACTGCCACGACAGCGCGGCCTTGGGCGAGGCGGCCTGCACCGAGCGCTCGGCATAGGCCAGCGCACTGCTGGCCGAGAAGGCGGTCTGGCCCTGGGTGGCCGTCCAGTCTTCCAGGCGCAAACCGAGCACGGCCTTCCAGCGTGGGGCGAAGGCCCACACATCCTGGGCCCACAGGCTGCGCAGCTGGGTGCGGCCCTTCACGCTCGAAGCCAGGCTGCCCGAGGCATCGTTGAGCCAGTTGTTGCTGAGGCTGCTGGTGACATAGCTGAGCTTGTAGCTGTCTTGCTGCACGCCAAAGTCGACGATGTGGCCGCCCTGCAGGCCTGTCGGGCGCCAGGTGCCCCGCGCGGCCAGGGTGTTCCAGCCGGTGCCGCCGCCGTCGGCCAGGGTGCCGGCGCCGCCGCTGGCGGCCGCCGGGGCCGGGTTGCTGGCGGCGTTCTGGCGCAACTGATCGCGGCTGTAGTCGTACAGACTGGCGGACACCTCCCAGTCCCACTCGCCTTGGGTGTGGCTCTTGACGGACAGGCCATGCATGAAATGCGTGCTGGTCTGGCGGGTCAGCGCAAAGTCAGCCCCCGTGAGGGCCTGCGACCCCGTGTAGTTGAGCCCGCCGGTGCTGAAGGCCCCGCTGTACACCGTCTGCCCGGCCGCGTTGCGCAGGTAGGACACGGGGCTGCCCACCGAGTTGTTCTGCCACACACCCAGGGTGTAGCTGGCGCGCACGGTGGGGCTGAAGTCATAGGCGAGCTTGGCTTTCACGTGGTCCTGCACCGTGTGGTACTGCGTGCCGGTGCCCAGCACGATCCACTTCTGCCCCACATTGTTGGCGTTGGCCACGGCGCCGGTCACGGCGGTGCCCGAGCCGGTGCTGCTGCCGGCACTGAGCAGGCGGGTGGCAAAGGTCAGGGGCTGGCCGTCGCTGTCGGTGTGGTTGAAGTTGAGCCACCACGACAGGTCACCGTTCTTGTTGCCCAAGGAGGCGCTGGTCTGCCAGGCCTTGTAGGTGTCCTGGGTGTTGTACAGATCGAAGGGCTGGGTGGTGAAGCCCGCCGAGACATGGGCCTCGAATCGCGTGGGCATGCGGGTCACGTAGTCGACCACGGCCCCCGCCGAGTTGCCCGCGTAGGCCGCAGAGAAGGGCCCGTACATCACGTCCACCCGCTCGATCTCTTCAGGGGTCACCAGGCCCCAGCGCGGCGGAAAGCTCAGGCCGCCGACCCCATTGCCCAGCAGGTTGGACAGCAGGATGCCGTCGGCATACACCATGGAGCGTGCGCTGTTGCCGGTGCCCGAGGCCCGGGTGGACAGGATGGCGTGGTTGTAGTCGCCGATGTAGCGTTTGCGCACCAGCAGGCTGGGGAAGTACTTGAGCGCGTCTTCGCTGTCGGTGGCATTGATGGTGGTCTCGATCTGCTCACGGGTGGCCCCCTCCAGGGTGGTGGGGATCTGCGTGGGCAGAGAGCTGGGCTGGCCACTGCTGATGGTGACCACCCCCAGCGACTTGCTGGGGGTGTTGCTGTTGTCGTCCGCCTGGGCCAGGGGCGCCAGGGACAGGGCCATCAAGCTGGTCAGAACGGGGGCGGCAACGGAAGAGGAAACACGGGGGAAGGCGACGGCCAGGGCCGACGCCATGCGGCTTTTGCGCATGGGCACTCCAGAAAAAACAGGTCAAGACCCGCCGGACGCACTCACCAGGTGAGCGCAGACGAAGGCTGGGCAGAGGGACTGATTTCAGGAGTGGGCAGGCGGCCCGCGCGGCGGCAGGGGCGCCGCGGTGAGGGCCGCGATGCGAGCGGCCGGAATGCTCTGCAGCACATGGCCCAGCGGCAGTACCGGGGGCAGCACCAGGGTGTGCACCGGAGGCGGAGCCCCCAGCACAGCGCACAGCGGGCAGTCGAGCGTGTGGCCGGTCTGGCTGGCCTGGCCGCCGTCGGCAGACTTGACCAGCACCTTCATGGCGCCGGTGGAGGAGCACACCAACTCCATGTCGAGCGGCGCCACCAGGGGCGACGCCACGGCCACGCCCAGCGACAGCACAAACCAGGCCGCCAGCAGGCGGGCAAGGTATCGGGCGTGTCGCAGCATGTGCATGGCCGGTGATTATGCGGTAAAGCTCGGGCCGTGTTGAGGCACTCAGGCCAGTGCCGAGTCCAGCTTGCGCCGCGCCGGTCGGGCACGGGTGCGGGGCGCCACCAGACCGCCCATGGCCCGGCACACGCTCTCGGGCGCCGAATCCACGATGTGGGCAATGTCGCGCAGGTAGGGCAGATCACAGTCGCGCACACGCTGGGTGATCACCCCGGTGGCGTGCGCCAGCGTGGTCAGAAAATGGTCCACCCGGCTGGCCACCGTACCGCTGCGCAGCCGCACGGCCTCGGCGGTGCGGGCCTGTTGCTGCAAAAAGGCGTCGGCCAGCACGCGGTGCCGGGCCGCGTCATCCGCGAGGGCCAGCGGCACGGCCTCGCTGTCGACCACGGCGGTGGCCGAAAACGAATACCGCTCGCTGCACAAGGCCTCGACCCCCAGCAGATCCCCCGGCAAGGCCAACTGGACAAAGGCCACGCCCTCGTCGCTGACGCGCTCCAGGCGGAACACCCCACGGGTGACGCGCCACACCGGGCCAATCGCCCCGGCTTCCAACAATGAATCGCCCATGCGCAAGGACTTGGCCTCGCCGGGCAGCTGAATTTCTTGACAGGTCATCAAGACCCCCTTGATAAGACGAACACCAGGGACAGGCAAAAAGCGTTCCCGGGATGCATGACTGAGCCCGAAGCCGACGCCAAGGGCCGGCCCGGTCCGGAGCGGAATCAGTTCCGTCCGGGTGGGCCGCGTGCCGGCAGGGGGGCGCTGGCGGCCAGGGTCACAGGCCCGCCCCACCCGCCCACGGCCAAAGCGCCGCTTGTCGGCCCGCTGGGCATGGCCCAGGTGAGCCGCCCTGGCGCCGGGGCCAAGCCGGGCAGACAGGCCGGGCAGTCCAGCGTATGGGCCAGGGCACTCCAGACGCCATCGGACTCGTCCGCCGGATTGGTGCCGGCCACGAGGCGGCGTGCACCGCTCGACGTGCAGACCTCCTGCCAATCCACCGGATGGATCAGCGGCGACGCCACCGACGCGCCGACGAACAGCACAAACCAAGCCAGCATGGACTGGGCGAAGAGCTGACGTGGGCGGATGAACGGCATGGCTTGAATTATGTCGCACTGCAGCAAGTCAAGCGCGGGACGCCCGACTGCCCTGGCAGGCCTTTACGATGGCAAGCGCCGACGGCCCCGCGCCGCCGGCATCACGAATGATCAACTGGAGACCCCCGATGCTGAAACTGTGCGGATTTGCGGCAAGCAACTATTACAACAAGGTCAAACTGGCCCTGCTGGAAAAGGGCCTCCCCTTTGAAGAGGAGCTCGCCTGGGTGGGCGAGGTGGACCTGAAAGCCAGCCCGCTGGGCAAGGTGCCCTACCTGAAGACCGAACACGGCGCCTTGAGCGAATCGGCCGTGATCTGCGAATACATCGAACAGACCCACCCGGCCCACCCCCTGCTGCCGGCCGACCCCTTTGCCGCGGCCAAGGTGCGCGAGCTGATCACCTACCTGGAGCTGCATCTGGAGCTGGTGGCCCGCAACCTGTATCCGCAGGCCTTTTTTGGTGGCCAGGTGAGCGAAGGCACCCGCGAAAAGATCAGCGCCCAGCTGGAGAAGAACATCGCCGCTTTTGCCAAGCTCGCGCGCTTTGACCAGCCCTTCATCGCCGGCGACCAATTCAGCCTGGCCGATTGCACCGCCATCGTGCACCTGCCGCTGATCAGCGGCGCCACCAAGATCGTCTATGGCCGTGACTACCTGGCCGATCTGCCGGTGCGCGACTACCTCAAGCGCATGGGTGAGCGCCCCCACGTGCAGAAGATCAACGCCGACCGCAAGACCAACACCGAACTCATGATGAGCCGGCGCAAGTAAGCCGCCACGGCCCGGTGTGACGGGTCGTCAAAACCGTGCCGGGCGTCGTTCGCGCAAGGCGTTGATGCCTTCGCGCACATCGGGGCCGGCAAAGCCCAGGAATTCAAGCGCCAGCGAGCTGTCGAAGGTCGGCCCGGCCTGACGCAACCAGTTGTTGAGTGCGTACTTGGTCCAGCGGATGGCGCTCTGGCTGCCCGCGGCCAGGCGCTCGGCCACCTCGTAGGCGCGGGGCAGCAGTTCGGCCTCGTCCACCGCCAGCGACACCAGGCCGATGCGCTCAGCCTCTTCGCCCGACAGGGGCTCGCACAGCAGCAAGTAGTACTTGGCCCGCGCCATGCCGCACAGCAAGGGCCAGACGATGGCGGCGTGGTCCCCTGCCGCCACGCCCAACTTGGTGTGGCCGTCCACAATGCGGGCGTTGCGCGCGGCGATCGACACATCGGCCAGCAACCCGGCCACCAGGCCCGCCCCCACCGCCGGCCCGTGCATGGCACTGACGATGGGCTTGTCGCAGTTGATCAGGTTGTAAACCAGGTCTCTGGCCTCTTTCCACACCCGCACCCGGGTTTCGTGGTTCTCGCTCATCTCCTGCACCATGGCCAGATCGCCGCCACCCGAGAAGCCACCGGCTTCGCCGCGCAGCACCGCCACCCGCACGCTCTCGTCGGCCGACACATCGCGCCAGATCTCGGCCAGTTCGCGATGGCCTGCGTGGCCGGCCGTGGGCAGCTTGCCGTTGAGGGCTCGCATCTGGATGTCCAGCACCTGCCCCTCGGTGCCACGGCGGCTGATGGACAGGGTGGTGTAGCGCGTGTAGTCGGGTGCCGGGGTGGCGTGGCTCGTCATATCGGTCTCCTGGATCGCGGGTTGGAATCGCCAAGATTGTGCGGTCCTCGGTGCGGATTTCGCTGTCACCTCCATGGCCCTTCAAACCTCAACAACGCCCATTTGCGCCCACCCGCGCTCTTGACCATGATCAAAGACGGCGCCGCACACCCGGCAGATCATGAAGCCATGGCCCAGGAGACCGGGCCGAACCAGAGATCAGAAAGGCCCCTATGCACTCCCACCTCACCCAACCCTTCCGCGAACAACTGCTGACTCAGCGCGCCGCGCTGATCGAGCAACTGGCCCTGCAACGCGGCGGCCTGGTTGACCGTGCCCAGGCCGATGCCCGAGCCCCGCAACCCGAGGACTCGCGGGCCCAGTCGGCCACCGAGCGCGAACTGGCTTTTGCACTGGACGAGCGCGAAACCGCCGAAGTGGCGGCCATCGATGCCGCCCTGAAACGCATGGACGAGGGCCATTACGGCGAATGCCTGGCCTGCGGCGTCGAGATCCCGGCCGCGCGTCTGCATGCCGCCCCGGAAGCCGAACGTTGCATCCAGTGCCAGGAAACCCTGGAACACCACCACGCGCACTGAGTCTGCCTGCGCAGCCTGTGCCTGACCCACTTCATTCAATCACCCAACTCAGAAAGAGAGACCTCATGACTACTTTTCACGCCGTCGTCTGGCTGGACCACTCCGAAGCCCATGTGCTGATGTTTGACCGCGAGCACGTGGAAGCCCAGCGCATCAAGTCGCGCAGCCACCACAAGCACCAGGGAAAGACCGCCGATGACGTGGCCTTCTACGCCACCATCGCCGAAGCCCTGGCCGGCACCCGCGAAGTGCTGCTGACCGGCCCCGGCCTGGCCCGCAACAACTTCCGTGACTGGTGCAACAGCCACCAGAAGGCGATTGCTGGCGTGATCGTCGACTCGATTGCCGCCGACCATCCCACCGACGCCCAACTGGTGGCCCTGGCCCGCCAGTACTTCAAGAAGTTCGACAACCTGGCCGCCGACCCGTCCGTGGCCTGAAGCCCGCGCGGCCCCGACACAGCCCCCGTCGCCCTCCGGCCCGGGGGCTGTGTCGTTGAAACAATTGCTTTCAATTTGGGCTTTCTGCGCGGAATGTCACACTGAGCGCAGGAACTTGCGAGGCGGCGCGGCACGGGAGCCGGAGGGTGTTTCGATAATCCACTCTGCTCACTTCGGTCATCGCCGACATGCCCCTCAACGCCCGCCCCACCTCCCTCCGACACACCGTGCTGCTGGCCGCTGCATGGGCCCTGAGCGCTTGCCAGAGCCCGCCACCGGCCCCGACACCAACGCCGCCGGCCCCCATGGTCTACAGCGGCCCCACGCTGGCCGTGGCGCAATCGCCACGGGGGGTGCAGATCTTCCTGCCCGGCACGGCACTTTTCGAGACCGGCCAGGCCAGCCTGAACCCGGCCGAATCGGGCCCCTACCTGAGCCGCGTGGCCGACCTGCTGCTGCACAAGACCGATCACCCGGTGGTGCTGGAGGGCCACACCGACAACACCGGCTCGGACGCCACCAATCAGGCTTTGTCCGAAGCCCGCGCACAGACCGTGCGGCGCGCACTGATCACCCTGGGCGTGCCCGAGCCAAGGCTGAAGACCGAAGCCTATTCCTACAAACGACCGGTGGCCTCGAACGCCACCGAGGAGGGGCGGCGCCTGAACCGGCGCGTCGAGGTGCTGGTGCTGGACGAGCAACTGGACACCCTGACCCGCGGCGAAGCCCCCAACGCCTTCGAATCCGCCTGGGAGCGACTCAAGTCCCTGATCGATCAGGGCCTGGTTCGTCCGGCCGCCGCGTCATGACGACACGGCCCTCGATCGATCGCCTGCCACGGCGCCACCTGGGGCCTGCCCTGCTGGGCCTGGCGTTTCTGGCCCGCAGTGCCCAAGCCACGCTCAGGCCCGTGACACCGGGACCCGCCAGCCCGCCCAGCAAGCCCATTGGCCAACTGGGGCCCCGGGTGGCGCTGGCGCTCGGTGGGGGCTCCGCGCGCGGTTTTGCCCACATCGGCGTGCTGAAGGCCCTGGACGAGGCCGGCTACCGGGCCGACGCAGTGGCCGGCACCAGCGCCGGGGCCCTGGTCGGCGCCTGCTATGCCGCCGGCATGAGCCCGTGGCAGATCGAAGAGATCGCGCTCAGGGTGCGTGATCTGGATGTGGCCGACCTCAGCGCCGCCAACAAACGCGGCCTGTTTGCCGGCGAAGCCCTGCAAAAGCTGGTCAACGAGCAGTTGCGCCAACAGCCCATCGAACGCTTTCGCCTGCCCTTCTGCGCCGTGACCACCCAATTGGTCAGCGGTGAGCTGCTGGCCCTGAAAAGCGGCGACGCCGGGCTGGCCGTGCGGGCGTCGTGCGCCATCCCCGGCGTGTTCGTGCCCGCCCTCGTGAACGGCCAGGAGCTGGTCGATGGCGGGCTGGTCAGCCCCTTGCCGGTGCAACAGGCACGGCAGTTGGGGGCCGACTTCGTGATCGCGGTGGACGTGAGCACACCGCCACGCAACAACACCGGCGCCGGTCTGTACGAAGTGATTCTGCAGTCCTTCGAGATCATGGGGCGGGCCCTGATCCAGCTGGAGGCGAAGCAGGCCGATCTGGTGATCCGGCCCGACACCAGCCGCTTCAGCAGCACCGACTTCCAGGCGCGGCGCGAAATGATCCAGGCCGGCTACGAGGCCGGTCGACGTGCCCTGCCCGAACTGGCCCGCCGCCTGCCCGGCAAAGCCCGCGCAGGGTAAGCCGCGCAGCCCGGCGCCAGGACTGCTATCCTCCGGCGCCATGAAAAGCCTGTTCCACCTCGCCTACAACGTCACCGACCTGGACACGGCACGTCGCTTTTATGGCGATGTGCTGGGCTGCCGCGAAGGGCGCAGCACCGCCACCTGGGTGGATTTCGATTTCTTCGGCCACCAGATCTCGCTGCACCTGGGCACCCCTTTTGCCACCGCCCCCACCGGCCACGTGGGCGACAAGCTGGTGCCCATGCCCCACCTGGGGGTGATTCTGGAAACCCCGGCCTGGCAGGCCCTGGCCGCGCGCTTGCAGGCCGCAGGCACCGAGTTCGTGCTGCCGCCGCAGCTGCGCTTTGCCGGTCAGCCTGGCCAGCAGTGGACGATGTTCTTCTGCGACCCCTTCGGCAACCCGATCGAGGTCAAGGGTTTCGACTCGCTGAGCACCGTCTACGAAACATGACGCAAGACCTGACGCCGTGACCAGCTACACCTTCACCTCAGCCACCATCCTGCTGCTGCTGATCACCGATCCGCTGGGCAACATCCCGATCTTTGCCAGCGCCTTGCGCAACGTACCGCCGGGGCGTCGGCCCTGGGTCATCGTGCGGGAGGTGGCGATTGCCTTTGGCCTGTTGCTGAGCTTCATGTTCATGGGCGAGGGCTTTCTGCGCCAGATGAACCTGAGCGACCTGGCCCTTCAATTGGCCGGGGCCGTGGTGCTGTTCCTGATCGCACTGCGCATGATCTTCCCCAGTGCCCGCGAGTCGGGCAGCCCGCTGCCCGAGGGCGAACCCCTGATCGTGCCCCTGGCCATCCCCGCCCTGGCCGGCCCCTCGGCCCTGGCCACCGTGCTGTTGCTGGTGTCCCAGGCCCCCGAGCGGCGCCTGGAATGGGTCGGGGCCCTGAGCGTCACCATGGCGGTGTGCGCCGTGGTGCTGGTGCTGGCGGACCGCATCCAGCGGCTGGTGGGGGAGCGGGTGGTGCTGGCTTTTGAGCGCCTGATGGGGCTGATCCTGGTGGCGGTGTCGGTGGAGATGCTGCTGCGGGGCTTGAAGGTGTTGGTGCCGCAGCTGCTGCGCGGGTGAGCGCCGCGTCAATCCAGGCTTCGGTCGAAGAAGGCCACCACGTCGTCTGCCAGCCCCTTCTGGAAGGCCTCACGGTCAAAGCCTGTGGGATCGGAGGCCGGGTCGCCCGCGTCCGATGGGATGGAGCGCGATGGCTTGGCCATGAAGGCAAAGTGTCCCGCCCCAGGCACCGACACGGCCTCGGCCCGCGGCACCTGACGGGCCAGCCAGTCACCGTGGTAACGGCTGTTGAGCACCTGGTCGAACTGCGCGGTGTAGATCCGGACCGGCACCCGAACCTGCTGCAGGGCCGCTGCGTCAAACACCACGCCGACAGGCGCCATGGCCAGCACGGCCCGGACCCGCGGGTCTCCGACCCGCGTGGTCTGCTCCGGCACTGCTGCGGTAGGCGTGGCACCCGGGACCGTCGCCAGGGCCCCTTTGCCCAGGTGGCAGAACATGGGGTCGTCGCTGACCTGGCGGCAATGCTGCCCCGCCAGCGCAGGCTGGACCTGGTCGGCAGCCAGGGCCATGACGGTGTAGCCGCCCGCTGAATGTCCCAGCGCCCCGATGCGTCCCTCCGGTACCCGGGGGCCCCATTGAGGATCGGCCAGCACCGCGTCGATCACACGGCTGGCCTGGTGGGCACGTTCGCCGAAATAGTGGCCTGAGTTGACCAGGCTCCGATCCTGCCAGTCGTCATGGGGGTGGCGGGGCGCGGCTACCAGATAGCCTTGCGCGGCCAGGCGGGTGGCCAGGTTGTGGTGCCCCAGTTCGCTGCCACCCGTGCCATGCGACAACAGGATCAAGCCCTTGAACCGGGCCTCGGCAGGCGCGCCTGGGGCCACTTCAGGGGCCCACAGTCCCATGGGGATGGGCTTTGCCGCGGCCTGTGTCGGATAGAACAGCGCGACCGGGATCGGCTCTGCCCCGGGCACGGTGATCTGGCGCAGGCCCGCCTGGAAGGCCTGGGCCGACAGGCTCAGCGCGAGCAATGCGGAGGCCCCGAGCAGGCGGCGCAACAGCCCTCGAGCCTGTGAGGCGCGTTGACCTGAGTGCAGTTTGTTGACGGTGGTGCTGGCGGCGAAACAAGTCATTTTGACCTCCTGATGTGGTTGAGGCACTTGCCTTGTGCGAGCGCCTTGGAGCAGACTTTCATGTACTGAGGCTTTTGCTGCCAGCAAGCTGCGACGGGATGCATGAGGTTGGCGTGGAATGTCTTGAGGTGGGGGTGAGGTGCGCTTTCAATGTGCTGCTGCTGCGCAGCGGCGTGGCGTTGGTTAGATGTGAATCTTGGGCGTCGCTTCGCTCTGTAGGCGCTTGCTTTGTTTGCGGTCGGAGGCCGGGATTGCGCCCCGGCGGGCGCCTCACTTTCTTTGTCTCGCCAAAGAAAGTAAGCAAAGGTCGCGAAGCGGGGATTCGCTCACTTCGCGAAGCGAAGTTACGCGAATACCAAAGGCGACCCGACGTGCACGCCCTGCTGCGCAGGGTCCGCTGCGCTGCTCAACTTGGGCGGGGTCTCGCTAAACTC